>NZ_JADEXR010000004.1 GCF_015206995.1 aff. Roholtiella sp. LEGE 12411
GTCTGCTCAGTCCGCACCTTGGGGCAAATCGTGCCCAATTCACGATCGCGTTTGAGTAAATTTTGCACAAAACTTAGGGTGACACCAAAGTTTTTCGCCAGTTTTCGTTGGGAAATATCACCGCAGGCATAAGCATCAACAATTTTCTGGCGCAAGTCGAGAGAGTAGGGTTTCATACCGACCAGTTATCAGTACAATTGCTCTCTCCTAGTGTACTGCACTGGACTGATAACCGCTATACGGATGCGATCGCTTTTACGAACACCACCCGCCATTTGATATTCACGGCTGTCTTTGCCGTATTTAAAAGCAACTCCAATGAGCATTTTCTCCGTGAGATCATTTAAGATTTTGTCCAATTCTTCCATCTCGGTTTTAGAAGAGTCAATCACAGCTAGAGCAGTTTGTTTTGCAACTGTGCTAGTTTAAGAAAAATACTGCAAAAACTCAATCAGTATGACCAGTACAACGACCTCTCGCTACGTGACTCGGCAACCTGAAATTTTGTCTGGTGAGCCAATTATTGCTAACACAAGAACACCTGTCAGAGCGATTGTAGAAAATTGGCGTTTAGGAATTAGACCAGAAGAAATTCCGCTACACTTGCCTCACTTAACTTTAGCCCAAGTCTTTGATGCTCTAAGTTTCTATTTAGATAATCAAGCAGAAATCAATGAATTTATTGAGCGCAATCATGTTCCTAATGAATTAGTCCATCCAGCTATCAAAGCCAGACTAAATCAAAAATGACGATTTTTGCTCAAGTTTATGTTGATGAAGATGTAGATGTTCTAGTTGCCACCCTACTATTAGCACGAGGTATTAATACAACAACAGCACGAGAACAGCAAATGTTAGGAGAATCAGATCAAAAACAACTCGCTTTTGCTGTATCTGTTGAACGTTGTATATTAACCCACAACCGACTTGATTTTGAGAAATTACATACAAACTATTTAATGAATCATCAATCCCATGCAGGTATTTTGATTGCTAAACGCAGAAATCCCTATGAAATTACTGAAAGGGTGGCAATTCTTCTCGATACTTTGACAGCAGACGAAATTTCCAATCAGTTACTTTATATATAGCAATAAAAAACAATTAGCTCATCAGTAAACAATATCTGGCAAATGCCTTGCACTAGGGTGGGACGATGCCCACCCTTAATTGTTATTACATCACCTCAGCAGTCTTCTTCTTATCCAACTTGAGAATCAACACACCCAAAGGCGGTAAACATAAATCCAGTGAATAAGGACGACTATGCAAAGACCAATCATCCGTCCACTTACCACCTAAGTTGCCCATATTGCTGCCACCATACTGACGCGCATCGCTATTGAACAACTCGGTATAAAATCCTGGTTCTGATACACCTATACGGTAGTGAGAATGAGGTTGGGGTGTGAAGTTACAAACCACCACAACAAAATCATCAGAATCCTTGTCGCGACGCATGAACGAAACCACACTATGGCGGTTGTCGCTACAATCAATCCACTCAAACCCTGGCTCAGCAAAATCCTGGGTGTACAAAGCCGGTTCAGAACGGTAGAGATTATTTAGCTCCTGGAAAAACGTTCTCAGCTTTTGGTGCGGCTCATGCTGCAATAAATGCCACTCCAAGTCTGCCCAAACATTCCACTCACTCCACTGCCCAAACTCCATGCTCATAAACATGGTTTTCTTGCCTGGGTGAGCGAACATATAGGAAAACAAACAACGCACATTAGCTAATTTCTGCCATGTATCCCCCGGCATTTTACCGATGATATTGCTCTTACCATGCACCACTTCATCGTGGGATAGAGCCAGCATGAAGTTCTCGCTGTGGTTATACCACATACTAAAGGTGATATTGTTTTGGTGGAACTGGCGAAACCAGGGATCCATGCTGAAGTAGTCCAGCATATCGTGCATCCAGCCCATATTCCACTTCAAGTTAAAACCCAATCCACCTGTGTAGGTAGGCCAAGACACCATTGGCCAGGAAGTAGATTCTTCGGCAATTGAAAGAACACCAGGGAAATAGCTGAAGATGATGTGATTTACCTGACGCAGAAAATCTGCTGCTTCTAAATTTTCTCTGCCGCCGTACTGGTTGGGTAGCCATTCTCCTGGTTCGCGACAATAGTCATTGTAGAGCATTGAGGCAACAGCATCGACACGAATTCCGTCAATGTGATACTTGTCAAACCAAAAGAGGGCATTTGCTGCTAGGAAATTACTGACCTCGTGGCGATTGTAGTTGAACACCAGAGTACCCCATTCTTTATGTTCACCTTTGCGGGGATCAGCGTGTTCGTACAGGTGGCTACCATCGAAAAAAGCTAAGCCATGTCCATCTTTGGGGAAGTGACCGGGAACCCAATCCACAATCACACCAATACCGTTTTCATGACATTTGTCAACAAAATACATGAAATCTTCAGTGCTCCCAAAACGGGAGGTGGGGGCATAGTACCCAGTAACTTGATAACCCCAAGAGCCATCAAAAGGGTGCTCTGCAATTGGCAACAGTTCTAAATGGGTGTACCCCAATTCTTTAGCATAAGGAATGAGTCTGTCTGCTAGTTCCCGGTAAGTAAGGAAGCGTGCGCCTGGTTTCAGTTCGGAGACGGTAATTACGGGTGCGATTTCACCATTGGGTAGTTTGGCTGGTTCTGCACTAGAAGCGTGTAACCAAGAGCCTAAATGAACTTCATAAACTGACACTGGTTGAGTAAGTGGATCGGTGTGACGCCGCTTTTCCATCCACTCTTGGTCACTCCAACTGTAAGCATTTAAATCAGTGACAATAGATGCTGTTTTTGGGCGAGGCTCCTGCTGGAAACCGTAGGGATCAGATTTTTCGTAAATGTGTCCTTCAAAATTTTTGATTTCATATTTGTAATGCTCCCCTACTCCTATTTCGGGAATGAATAATTCCCAAACCCCAGTGGGGCCTTTCCGCATCTGGTTTTTGCGTCCGTCCCAGAGGTTAAAATCTCCCAATAATGAAACATTACGAGCATTGGGTGCCCAAACGGCAAAATAAACACCTTTAATACCCTCTATTTCCGTGGGGTGTGCTCCCAGTTTTTCGTAAATCCGGTGATGATTACCTTCACTAAATAAATGCAAGTCAAACTCTGTCAGGCGGGGAGAACGGAAAGCGTAAGGGTCATAAGTGACGCGCTCATGTTCCCCTTCTTGAATGCGTAACTGGTAGTTTGCCAGTTCTGCTGTTTCAATCGTGCATTCAAAAAAGTGGGGATTATGCACTGTTTGCATTGGGTATTCTTTGCGTTGTTCAGGAAAAACTACCCATGCTGCACTTGCATTTGGTAGGTAGGCTCGCACAGCCCAGACAGTTTTGCCATTTTGTTCTATGGGGTGAGAACCTAGTATTTCAAACGGATCGTGATGCTGATTCCAAACGATACGGTTAACCTGTTCAGGGGCGATCGTGGTCATGGACATGAAGCTACCTACATGAAATAACGTGATTGACTAAATGTGCTTTTTTAATCAGAATTTACGCAAAATTATTCAAAAATGATCCGCATATACACGGTGCGCTTACTTTACGAGAACGCCAATTGCCAACCCATAGGGTTAAGAATAGGAGTTTTAGAAAGTTCTTGCGTAAGTCCTATTAATATCTATATATATTCTTTACATTTATTTGCAATTTTGTCGTCACCGTTATCCTACCTCAGAATGAGTGTTGATTCCCTTCGCATGGGAGTGGAGGAGTGGGGAGTGGGGGAGCAGAGAAAATAATTATTAACCTCTGTCTTTTAACTCCTGTCTCATAACTCCTGCTTAAGTTATCAAACCCAGTCCCTTTTACAAATTTAAAAATGGAAAAAGCTGAAGTAACGTTTTACGTATGCGGAGTAAGAAAACCTGTTCCCGGATTTTGGTAGTTAGTTGTGGTGGCGGAGCCTTTTGTAGCTGCGCTTGTAATTCTGCGTATTCGGCAGCAGTGAGGGGTTTACCATCAATGGGCGATCGCGCTTCTATAATAATTTGTGTCCGCAATATTTCTTCTGGCGTATCCTCTGGTGGCGGTAATGCCATTCCCGCTACTTCCCAATGGCTACTTAACAGTATCAAGGTAATAACGCTCACTGTTACCAAAAATCTCATGGACTTTCTCATCACTCTTTGTATCTCCCTCTCTTAACACTCAGAGTTCGGTGATTCAGCCATCCAACCAATCCTCTAAGATCTACACGATAAGACTTTTGGTTGTTCCTCGATTTTGGGCAACAAAACTGACAAATTCAAAGATACATCATAAGGGCACGGCGTCAGTAAGATTGTCCGCTGATGGACAAAATTTTGGATGCCGTGCCCTTACTACACATTTATCTAATAAAAATCTGGCAAGTCAATCAACATTACCAAGCCGCTTAATCCCAATATGGAATGGACTACAGCCAATGATTAAGAGCAATTGCCAGCGATCGCGATTAATTTTCTTGCACTCTCGAAACTAAGTAGTCTAAACCCACTGAAATACTTTGCCCACCAAGTGGGTGATATTTCTCGGACTCAACTTTTGTGATCTGGGAAAAAGGCTCTGTCAGGCGAGAATTTTCAGACGGACACTTGGTTACGGTAGAAACTTTCCTCACCAGTGTCCTTTACTTGCTGTCCTACTTAAACTTACATTTCAGCAAGCTCCAGACTTTCATCCACCAACACAGGAAAAATACTGATATTTTCGCCTGACCCTAATTCATATTAAGCCATGTAATAAGCAGCGCCGTTACTAAACTATGGCGTGCATCTGATTTGGACTAGATTAAGGTGTTTTAGTAGGCGTGGCCAGGGGTGTAGCCAGGGGTGTAGCAAGGGGCTTAGTGGTAACGCCAGGGGTAGACCCGGTATCTGCTGGCTCACCTGGAGCTGCTGGAGTGGTAGTAGTTCCGGCAGGTTCATTAGCGCCTTCACAGGCTCCGAGAATTGCAGCCAGACTTAACATTAGAGCAAAACCAAAGATTTTTGTTTTCATAACTCCTCTTTCACCAATTGTGGCTAGAACAATTTTTCACCTTTTGAATACGATACCGTATTTATTGCTTTTTTTTAAATGCTGTCAGATTACACTCACGAGCAAGATAACTTAATCAGCGAACCGAAAGTACTAAATTTGCTAGCAAGCCGAGCCACCATATCAAAAATTTTTATTTTTTCCCCGAGTCTTGCACCTTCTTACCCCACATTGCCATACTTTAGATGCAATACATCTGTCCGATTGTTGCTCGCTAATTGCAACGCTTGCAATTAGCGAGGATGCAAAGATTGGTGCAGCTACCTATCAAAACACATAAAAGGGTGTAGGGTGTAATGTGTGCTTATTGCACAGAAGACAATACTAAACCTTAGCAAGAACAAACAAATAATCCCAAATACAGTATTTCCAATCTGAAAAAAGTTATGGTTGTTGCTCGTAAATCAGATGTTTCTGCAAAGGGTACTTGGTTCCAGCGACATTTTACCCTCCCTTTCAGGAGGCGAAGCTCCGCGCGTCTAGGGTCGGCGACGCGGAGCGCTTCTATTGCTGCTCAAGCTGTACCAGTAGCCTCTAAGCAACGGCGTTCTTCAAAAAATTTATCTGTTTCTTCTAAAAATGAAGTGGTGACACCCACGTCGGTGAAACAGTTAAGCAGACAACAAGTATCAAATCTTAACGCACAGCCAAATCCAACGCCCAAAAGTCTGAGAGAGGATTTTCTTGGCGTTCCCGTAATGCCTAGTTCTAAATCAGCACCTTTATGGTTGCTGCGCTTGTACACCTTACATCGTTATTCGTCAGTTGTAGCGTTTTTGTTCGTGGCGGCCACACTCGTAGTTTATGGCTGGACGGAATATAATCGAGAGCTTTGGAGTCAGGCATCCCGCAGAGTGGAAAAACTACAACGTGATGAGCGGCTCCTGACCAAAACCAACGCGACGCTGACAAACAAAATGGCTGACGAAGCAGAACGACCAACAGCAGGACTAGTATCACCAACTCCTGAAGGGACTATTTTCTTGTCTCCAACACCTCTAAGTCCTAACCCAGCATCATCTACCACAACACCAAATTCCGCAACACAACAGCAAAGCCTTTCGCCCCTGGGATACTAAGGTCAATTACTCTGAACTTTGGACTCTATAAAGCAATTTGCTACTGAGTAGGGTAATGCAGAAAAATTTACGGAATCTAACACATACGAAGCGGCAGAAGCGTTCTAGACGGGGGTTATCGGAGAAACCTGCCTCTAATACTCAAGACCAAACACCCAACACTAAGTCCCGGCTGCTAATCGTCTGGGGCCTATTAATGGCAGCGGGCTTGGGGTTAGCAATCAACTTGTATCAGTTACAAATTGTCCGTGGGCCGAAATTAACTCAGAAGGCGCGAAACCAGCAAATGGTAAATTTGCGACCTTTTATGCCACGTCGTCCCGTGGTCGATCGCAGTAACAATGTGTTGGCGATTGATCGTCCAGTGTATACTTTGTACGCCCATCCCAAGCTGTTTAGTAAATCTAATGAAGCAATAGCAGAGCGACTTGCCCCTATTTTAAATAAAGACGCTGCTGAATTGGTGAAAACCTTTCAAAGCAAAAAAAGCGGAATTGTACTTGCTTCGGCGCTACCTGAAGAAATTATTGATCGCATCACCTCTTTGCAATTCAATGGCTTGGAGTTGATTCAAAAATACTCCCGCTTTTACCCACCAGACGATTTAGTTGCTGACGTGGTGGGTTACGTAAATATTGACCGTCGCGGTCAAGCGGGTGTGGAATACTCTCAAGAAAAGTTATTAGAACGTCCTGTACAAACAGTGCAGCTTAGCCGTTCAGGTAATGGGGCGCTGATGCCGGATCATGCTCCTGAAGGTTTTTTGCATTTTGATGACTTGCGACTGCAACTTACTATCGATAGCCGTTTGCAGCGAGCTGCTCGCACTGCCCTTAAACAACAGATGGAGAAGTTTGACGCCAAACGTGGGGCGGTAATTGTGATGGATGCGTCCGATGGTTCTTTACTAGCCCTGGTTTGTCAGCCCACTTATAATCCCAATAAATATTCTACATCTGATATTTCACTGTTCAAAAACTGGACGGTGGCAGATCTTTATGAACCAGGATCGACTTTTAAGCCTTTAAATGTGGCGATCGCACTGGAAAATAGTGTCATCAAACCAAATGATGTATTTAATGACCCCGGTTTCATTAAAGTGACTGACCGCACGATCAAAAATGCTCTGAACAATAGTTATGGGCGAATTAACATCGCTCAAATTCTGCAACATTCGAGCAACATTGGTATGGTGCAAATTATCCAACGATTGCAGCCTTCAGTTTATTACAACTGGCTGGAACGCTTGGGGCTAGGACAAAAAGTTGATACAGATTTACCTTTTGAAGTTAGTGGTCGGCTCAAGAGTCAAGAACAATTTATCGCCTCGCCAATAGAACCAGCTACAACCTCCTTCGGTCAAGGCTTGTCTCTAACACCATTACAACTAGTGCAAATGCACGGGGCTTTAGCCAATGGTGGCAAATTAGTCACACCCCACGTCGTACGAGGACTGATTGATAGCAAAGGGCAGATGCATTATTCGCCCAATCGCACCACACCACGCCAAATTTTCTCAGCCACCACAGTTAACACAGTAGTAAAAATGATGGAAAGTGTCGTCTTAGAAGGCTCTGGCAAGGTTTCACAAATTCCAGGATATCGCATTGCTGGTAAAACTGGGACAGCCCAAAAAGCTAGCCCCTCTGGAGGCTACATTCGTGGTGCTAGGATAACTAGCTTTGTAGCCATTTTGCCAGTAGCATCTCCTCGCTATGTGGTGTTGGCATTGGTGGATGAGCCAAAAGGAGAAAATGCTTACGGTTCCACTGTCGCCGCACCCATTGTTAAATCAGTCATGGAAGCACTAATTCCTATTGAAGAGATTCCACCAAGTCAGGCTGGGGATTAGGATTGGGGATTGGCATTGGGCATTGGGCATGGGGCATTGGGGATTGGGCATTGGGCATTGGGCATTGGGGATTGGGCATTGGGCATTGGGGATTGGGCATTGGGCATTGGGGATTGGGCATTGGGGATTGGGCATTGGGCATTGGGCATTGGGGGAATAAATACTGACCCTTGACTCTTGACCCTTGACCCTTGACTCTTGACTTTTGACCCTTGACTCTTGACTCCTTCTAAATTTAATCTTTGCTTTATAACCAGGGAAAGAGGTAGAGAAAGCTACGAGTATGGATATATAGGTATTAGGGGTGGAACTCGTTTCACACCTTTGCAAAGCTACCCAAGATTCCATGCAAAGCAATTTAGTTATGTTCCCCAATGCTGGGGCTACGGGAAAGAGTACGCAAACAGAGGAAAGAACGGCAACCAAGTACAACCGTGCTGAACAGCAATTTATTGAACTGCTGGCAACGGAGGATTTGGACAATAAACTAGATGTAGAAGTTGCGAAAGTCAATGAGTTTGAACGTGTACTGTCAATGGCAATTCGCGCTGCTTATCAAAACGGCTATGGTGATGAGCAGGCTCACCGTTTCCTCCAGCGCATACTTTATCGGATTAATCGACTAAAGCTGTTTTGGTATGACGATTTGCGGCACTACACCAATGAGCGATCGCTTTACTTGCACTCATGTCGTGACCAAATCGAGGCGGCTTGGCAAGAGTGGGAACTAGCACAAATTGATGTGACAGCACTGCAACAACTGCAACAAGTGGATATAAAACAAGCGCTGATTGAGCGTGCGTCTGCCGATTTAGATCCGCCGTTGTCAGAAGATAGCCGCTATATCCGGGAGAAAATGACCGAGGCTGGCTATCGTCATTTGCTGGCGATCGCTTCTTTTGATGGTTTGGTCGAAGGTAGTCGTCTTTCCCGTATTTTGGGTGGTACTGCTAATGAAGTGCAATGTACGCTTGTACGTGTACTACTAGAAGAATACGGTAATGGCCGTTTAGCTCGCAAGCACTCTACATTTTTTGCCCAAATGCTAACTGAGTTTGGGATGAACACTGAACCCGAGGGATACTTTGATTTAGTACCCTGGGAAGTCATAGCTTGTGGCAATCATAACTTTCTGGTAACTGAGCGCAAGCGCTATTTTCTGCGTTACAGTGGAGGACTGACATATTTTGAGGTAGCTGGGCCAGCGGCTTACAGAAATTATTTGGCGGCGGCGCAGCGATTAGGACTCTCAGATGCAGCGATGGGTTATTGGGAATTGCACATCAGGGAAGATGAGCGCCACGGACGTTGGATGTTAGATGATGTGGCTTTACCTTTAGTAGAAAGGTATCCCAATGAAGCGTGGGAATTGTTGCTTGGATATGACCAAGAAAAACTAATGGGCGATCGCGCAGCTAAAGCTGTAGTGCGCTCAATACGTGAATCCGAATAATCCACTTTGATCATCTGAAGAAATGCAAAAAATTAGTAACTAAGAATGGCAGGTTTCCCCCGGCATTCTTAAGTTTGGCATTTCTAAATCATTCTATTGCTAATCAGTCGGCAATCCAATTTCTTTAGTAATTACTTGCTTACTAAATAAAAAATTATTTATTGCCTGAATTAAAGGTAGTAAATAACCTCTTATTGCATTGATTATACAATACCATTGAAGCACAGTAAAATGAAAGATATCTTTTTTTGTCCGGATGAATCTATTTTTTACTCCAACTGCTTAGAAAACCTTGTTCTAAGAAATTGTAAAACTTCTGAGTCTGTAGTTGAGTTTGGTTCGGGAGATGGCAGTCCCGTAATCAATACATTATTAAGAAATAAGTTTGATGGTATAATCCGTGGTTTTGAATTAAATACTTCTGCATGGAAAGTTGCAAATTCAACAATCGATGAATATAATCTCACTAATAAATACATAATCCATAATTCATGTTTGTTTAAATCTTATAAACCCAAAGCCAAGTATCTTGTAGCAAATCCGCCGTATTTACCTGCACCAGATCAAGATATTTATATGCCGCTATTATTCGGAGGCATAGATGGGGCAACAGTTACCAATAATCTTTTATCGTTAGGTTACGAAAATGTTTTAGTTTTGATATCGAGCTTTTCTAATCCTAAAGGTACACTCAAACAAGCAAAAAACAATGGCTATTGTGTGAGTAATTTTCTAGTTTTACCTTTGGAATTTGGATACTATAGCTCGGAGCCAAAAGTCAAGAAACATATAGAAAGCTTACGAAAAAACAAAATGGCATTTTATTCTGGTGATTATTACTTTTTGGCTGGTGTTTTATTTAAAAAGCAGCAAGAACCTGCAATTGATTTATCGAATGAATTAGCTCAAGTAATGACAAGTTTATAACCTATAGCGGTTCTTGAGTGTGTGCAATGCTCTCTTGCTGGAAGAGTCATAAACCATTCATCAGCTAAAACACATTTAAATTGCACAATCATTCATGAAAGCTGTCCTTTGTCCTTTGTCCTTTGTCATTAGTCATTAGTCAAAAGTATTTACAAAGGACGCATGACAAATGATTAATGACGGTCTTAGCCAGTAAATATGCAACTTGGACGCACATTAGCTTAGAGAATAATTGATACCCAATGCCCAATGCCCAATGCCCAATGCCCAATGCCCCATGCCCCATGCCCAATCCCCATTTAAACTTGATAAGTCTGCCTGAGTACGTCTTCTATTGAACCTACACATTTCAACGCTTCAATTAGTTCATGAGATTTTGTTTTTCGCTTCGCTAACATAACTTTTAATGGCGTTAAAAACTCAACATCTGGATCTTCGCCAAGGGCAATTTCAGCTGCTTGCAAAATATTTGTTACATTTACAAAAATATCTTCGTTATTAAACCCTTCTTTTGCAGAGAGTTGGTGTAAAGCTGCGTCAGGTATAGTTGCTCTATCCAGTAAGGATTCATCTAAAACCAGACCTTTCAATAATGCCAATAACGCAGCATAGATAGAAAAATCATCACAACTATCGCAAGCCTTAAATTCAATGCGACCTACTTCAGCCGGGATGCGGGCAATTTTTGTTAATGACGGGACGCTGTTAATGAGTTGTTCATCTTTTTCGACAAAAACTAAGGCTGCTGGTCTTTTTCCTGTTCTCACAAACGTGCGTACCGAGAAACCCTCCCACAAACTGCCATGATAAAAAGGCGAGCTATAACTAAAAGGAACAATATAGGGACTGTAATAAGTTAACTTTCTGCCAATATCAATTACATGTTCAATAGGCAAATCTGAAACGGAAATATTTAAGTCTGGCCCATAAGTAAGCATATGAATATGGGCAGTTTGTTTTTCAGGAGAAGCTTGTCTTCGTCTTATTTCATAATCATTTAATAGAGGTTGAGGCTCAAAAATAGTCTTGCAAGGATTAAAACTGGTTAAAACCGATGAGAAACCAAAGTCAGCAGCAACCTCACGTAGCAAGCGAAAACTTTCTGACAATTCACTAATAGCGCCTTGAATATTAGAGTGTATAGTTGTTCTAATTTCGATGCCTTTAGGTAGACAATCAATCACCTTGTCAGAATCCGCAAACCTTTCAAAACCCTCAATGTACCATCTCTTTTGCTTAATACCAGCGTCCCCGACGCGCAGTTGAGGATAGTCACTGAGGTATGTAGGTAACTTTTCGATAATTTGATTGAACTCAGCAAATTTCGTACAGGAAAAATCAGCAAACTTTCCTTCTTTGTTAAGGAAAGCAACTTCATGCTCAATGCCAAAACAAAACATTTTGTATACCTTGATTACAATTACTTTGGGTTAATCTAATTGAACTAATAGTAATCGAAATGCAAGCAGTAGTATATCTAAGACTCTTTATTTTTCAAGACAGACGTCACTTCACTGTCAAAAGTCACAGGGAAAGACAGGGAACTGTAAACTGTTAATTTTTCCCTTTATCTTTCAATAAAAAACAAATCTTCAGAGCGTTTAAGTTAACTGTGTAACAGTTTATCAACCTTAAAGGTAGCTTAGTATTGATTGAGGAAAGCTTGAGACGTGAGTTTATGATAAGTGCCGTTCAATCCCCCTACAGCAGCGAACAAATTGCCGCTTGGTTGCGTGGACTGCTCACCATTGCTTGGGCTGATGGTAATTTCGACGCCCAAGAACAAGAACTAATTGCCAGCATCACCGAGGATGAATTAGCTCCTGGGATTAACTTCGAGTCACTAGAGATAATCACATCAGAGGAATTAGCCGCAGTCTTAGGTAAAGGTACGCCAGCAGCGGAAAATTTCTTACGTACAGCCGTGATGGTAGCGATCGCAGATGGTACTTATTCTCCCAGTGAAGACAAGGTTTTACAACAATTGTGCCAAGCCTTGGAACAGCCAGAGAATATACTCGAAGCCCTTCGCCACACCCTGGAACATCCACAGCAAATTACTCCCACAGCCGGGCTGACAAAACGACAAATTAATGCGCTACACCCTCTGCGTCAATGGCTGGACGGGCTAGATATCCAAGATCCAAGAGTAGCCCGCTTTTTGTGCAAAATGATTCCTTCCCAGTGTCCCTTTGAGCGGGATGTTAAACTGTTTGGACGTAAGATTGTTCATATTCCGCCAATGTGTAAAATTAACCCGCTGTATGAACAACTAGTGAGCTTACGTTTCCGCGCCCTCTCATATCTAGCAGATGAATGCGGTGAGGATATTTCACCATATATTTGAGGCTGAGTAGAGACGGCTCTTAGCATCTCCCCTTAGGAGAAGACTGCGACCCTTTCATCGCTCTTTGAGCGTCTACGCGTCTGTACAAGTGAGTGCTGAGTGAGGAGTTAGAATTTCTCTCCCCTGCCCCCCTACCTTGAAAAAATGCTGAGTTTTGAGTGAGGAGTTACAAGTAAAGAGTGAGGAATAAAAACTCCACCCACAAGGGGATGGAGTTTTTGGGCATGGGGCATGGGGAAGAAGTTACCAATGCCCAATGCCCAATGCCCAATGCCCAATACCCAATGCCCAATGCCCAATGCCCAATACCCAATGCCCAATGCCCTACTCAGGACTCTAAAAATATGCAATTTATCGACCAAGCACAAATTCAAGTTGAAGCTGGCAAAGGTGGCGATGGTATTGTCGCCTTCCGGCGCGAGAAGTATGTCCCCGCTGGCGGCCCCTCCGGTGGTAATGGGGGACGAGGCGGCTCAGTAATTTTCGTTGCTGAAGAAAACCTGCAAACTTTGCTGGACTTCAGATATAATCACCGCTTTCAGGCACAAAACGGTGCTCGTGGTGGGCCCAATAACTGCACCGGAGCAGCAGGAAAGGATTTAATTATCGAAGTTCCCTGTGGTACAACTTTTTATGATGCCGAAACAGGTGAACTGCTAGGGGACTTAATTGAGCCTAAGCAGATTTTGCGTATTGCCCAAGGTGGTAAAGGCGGACTGGGAAATCAGCATTTTTTGAGCAACCGTAACCGCGCCCCAGAATATGCCCTCCCAGGACTACCAGGCGAAATAAAGCAACTACGCTTGGAATTAAAACTCTTAGCAGAAGTGGGAATCATTGGTTTACCAAATGCAGGGAAATCCACTTTAATTTCATCTTTGTCAGCTGCACGACCAAAAATCGCTGATTACCCCTTCACTACCCTCATACCGAATTTGGGTGTCGTGCGGAAACCTACCGGAGATGGTACAGTTTTCGCCGATATTCCCGGATTGATTGAGGGAGCATCTCAAGGGGCTGGGCTGGGACACGATTTCTTGCGCCACATCGAGCGCACGCGGGTGCTGCTGCACCTAATTGACGCCACTAGTGATGATGTAGTCAGAGACTACAATACAATCCTTCAAGAATTGCAAGCTTATGGACGGGGTTTAGCAAAGCGTCCCCAAATTTTGGCGCTGAACAAAATTGACGCAGTTGATAAAGAAACAGTGGATTTAGAGGCGCTAGCCACTCAACTTAATCAACTTTCCTACGCCCCAGTTTTTATAATTTCAGCAGTGACGCACACTGGCTTAGAGCCTATGTTACAGGAACTTTGGCGAATTCTTGACGAACTCAATGCTGTTAAAGAAGTAGAGGTGTTGGGCTGATTTACTAAAGTAACAAAAATAAGTTGACTGGCTCAAACTGGAAGGCTGGATTTTATACTAATTCAGCTATCTAGCTTGAAAGTTCCAGAAATACTGGAACTTCTCGCCGTTAATCTAGTTGAATAAAAAATAACTTCCAGGCTTGGGTATTAATTCCCTGGATGAATAAGCAAACTTAGAGGATGTTTGTAAAGTCTAATTTATCACTTGCCCAGGCGATTAGAAATCGCGCGCCACTTGCTACAAGTCGGCATAGCCGCCCAACGCAGCGGCTTGGCCACACAGACGAAACCTGCGGAGGCAGGTTTAAAACCTGAATAAATTTTATCGCAGAGGCGCACCAGACGCAGAGGTTAGACTTTGATAAACCAGCGTTGGCGATACATTAAGATGCCCATTGCAAACCAGAATAATACAGTGATGAGGGCAAACAATAAAGAACCATTGAGCGCACCCGCCCAAGAGGCAAAAAGATTCTGGTAAATCCAATTGTAGGTGCTGGGAGCGTTTTCTCCAGAGCCAATATGGGTTTTGACTAATATTTTAATTAATAAAACGGATGCAACAAAAAGTGCGATCGCATTTAAGCCTATCATTTCAAAGGCTTTACTCCAGCGACGTATCAGCCGCACTTCGATGAGTTCATAGCAGGCTGCTAGCAAAAGTAATGCCCAACCGCTAGTAAAGACAACGTATGAACTCGTCCACAGCTTTTTATTGATGGGAAATGTCCACCCCCACGCCCAACCAATAATTAAGCAACCAATGCCAAATAATACTAAACCTATACTTATACGTGATTGCACGTATTGAGTGCGTATCCATTGCCCAGTAAAATAACCAGTTAGGACGTTGACAATAGCAGGAATAGTGCTGAAAAATCCTTCTGGATCTCCCAAATTTTTGAATCCATCACCTGCGTACAGATGCATTTTTGGTATAATTTGGCGGTCGATGTAAGCGGCGAAGTTGCCTGTCCGCGTGAGAATGCCAGCGCCATAATCGGGTACTGGTATATACATCATCGTCAACCAGTAGCCGATGAGTAGTGCTGCTGCAAGTATCCATTGCCCTTTACGCGGCAAGTTGAGCACTATCAGAGAGGCTAGGAGGTAAGTAAGACTGATGCGCTGCAACACTCCCATAATGCGGATGCTACTCAAGTCGAAAGTCCAAACACCCTTATTCCAAAAGCCATTTAGCAACAACCCCAAGGCAAAGAGAATGGCGGCGCGGCGCAAGATGCGCCAGTAAACTGCTGAAGTCGGTTTGTTGGCTTCGGTGTACTTTGACAAAGAGAAACTCATTGCCACCCCGACAATAAACAAAAAGAAGGGAAATACTAAATCTGTTGGTGTACATCCGTTCCAGTCGGCGTGAGCTAACAGAGGATATACGTCATCTGCAACTCCCATCATATTGACGAGAATCATGCCAGCGATGGTAATGCCACGAAAAACATCAAGTGAGGTCAGACGCATAGACGAAATTTTTTCTTCGAGAATCTTACACTACCCCCTCATATAAAAGTAATCAAGCAAAATTTATAAACTTGGATGCAAGTTTAAATTTTGTTAAAGTGAAGTGCGGAATGTGGGTAGAAACATCAATCTTCTCAATTGGTTGTAGTGTCAGACATTCAGGCTATGGTTGGCTGCTGGTTCGGTAATGTAAAAGATGACAGTGCTATCTGGTTAAGGTTTGATCACCAAGCAGATAATTTGGTACTATTACCGGAAGAAGCAGAACGACAACGGACTGATGCACAACAACGTACAGAGGAATTAGCGGCTCGGTTACGGAAATGGGCAGAAGCTCCACCAGATCAGCTTTAAGAAAACTATGTCAGAAACTACCCTTGCTGCACCAGACATAACACTCCCACCTACCCAGGCGGAACTACCCTACGATGACGGTATCCCAATGGAAAGTCAACGACATAAAATCCAAATGGAGTTGTTAATTGATGTCGTAGAGACTTGGTTGGAACAACGGGAGGATGGATACGCAAGCGGCAATATGTTCGTCTATTTCAGCCTGGCTCAGGTGAAAAACCAAGATTTTAGAGGCCCCGACTTTTTTGCTGTACTGGGAGTCCCGAAAGTAGAACGCCGCAGTTGGGTTGTTTGGGAAGAAGGTAAAGGCCCTGATGTCGTAATTGAATTGCTTTCGCCGGGTACAGCAGCAACCGATAAGAATGAGAAAAAGCTGATTTATCAAAATCAAATGCGCGTTCCAGAATATTTCTGGTTTGATCCTTTCAACCCTGATGACTGGGCTGGTTTTTCTCTTGGTAGTGGAGTGTATCAATCAATAACACCTAATGCGGAAAATCAATTGGTGAGTCAAGCATTAGGTTTAGTATTGCTACGTTGGCAAGGTACCTACAAAGGTATTAATACAACTTGGTTGCGTTGGGCAAAAATAGATGGAGAATTGTTGCCAACAGCAGAAGAAAAGCAACGTCAACGAGCAGATCAGGAACAACAACGAGCAGATCAGGAACAACAACGAGCAGATCAGGAACAACAACGAGCAGATCAGGTGAATTTGCAGTTGCAACAAACAGCACGAAAACTACTTCAATTAGGGATGTCGGTAAAACAGGTAGCACAGTTAACAGATTTGCCGGAATCTGTGGTTGAGGAACTAAGTATTTAAGATTAATGTGTTACTTTAAATACCGCTGCAATAGACCAACTACAACTTCTGGTATTTCTAGATGGGGTAGTATTCCTGCATCTGCGATCGCATAAAAATCTCGAATTGCACTTGTATTTAAATTTGCCAAGCGTCGCCCCAGTTTGATACTGGTAAATTGTGCTTTTTCACCCCAACAAATGACTGTGGGAATTATTAGTTGCTGAATATACAAACTTAGATCAAAGTAAAGGTCTCCTCGTAAAAATGACAAAGCGGCAAACTTAGCATTAGGCTGTTGTGCAGAGGTTAAATAAGCCTCTACCATTTCCTGAGATACTCGTTGGGCTTTAGCAAAGAGAAAACTTTGTAAAAAGTTTCGCACTGCAATTTCATTTTCAGCACCAAGATTATAAATTAAGCTGTCCAACAGGGGTGTATTAATTACCGAAAGTGGAAGTCTGCGTCCAGCACCTTGGCCAAAGTCATCAAATCCAGAAGGGCAAACCAAAAACAGTGTTTTGAATAAGTTGGGTTGGACAATAGCCAGGCGGATAGCGAAAGCAGCTGTCAAAGACGAGGCTACCACTGTCACAGGCTGACGACAAGTTTGGATGATAAACTCTGCGATCGTGCTCAGATAATCCCTAATTTGATAATCTCGGACTGGATGAGCCGACTCTCCCCAACCAATTAAGTCGGGAGCTAAAACATGGTAAGTGGAGGCAAAAGCCGGGTAAACTTTAGACCATTCATAAGCAGAGGCTCCACCACCAAAGTTGTGGAGAAACAGTAATGGGGGTAAATCTTCAGTATCAGCAAACGCCCAAGGTGCATTCGTTTGCGTATAATAAGCCATTGCCCCCAAGGATGTATGGATGACTTTATGTCCAAAGCCAGGAGGTTGAAACTGAAGCATAAAATTAAAAATTTTAGTTTAATTGCACTTAGCTTGACGCCAAAAGTATAGAGGAAAGCTTACCGATAAATCCGGGAGCTAGGATACTATTTGTTTGCTATTACTTCATTTTTTACCCTGGTTTTTGGTTACTATCTCCTGTAAGTTGAACTAGTTGATGGAGGTTGTCGCCACTAATATGATAAGCTGCTCCAAAACCAATTACAAAACGACCTTCACTAGGAGTTAGCTGGAAAATCCGAAAGTCAGCCAAACCGCGCAAAACCTCAATAATTTGACCAAACCGCCCTTGAAATTGCTCAACAATTTGATTCCACTTGTCAGTTTCACGCTCTATTAAAGTTGCTGTGCAATCAAAGCTTAAACGGCGACGGGCAAAAATCTGGTTAGTCTGAGCTTCATCCTCAATAAACAAGACACTAACATCAGGGTTGACATTAAGGTTTTTGGTGTGGGTAGCCAGACCGCTGACGTAGATGTAAATATTCTTAGCATCATCCATCACATAGGGAGCGTAACTAGAGTTGGGTATTCCCTGTGTATTAACAGTGCTAATGATTACACTTTGAAATTCTTCAGGAAATTTTTCGTACTCTGATTGAATTTTTTCTAGCTGACTCATAACAATTTCTGTAGACTAAGTACAGCTTTGCATAAAATCGTGGCGATTGAGGGTTGAAATTTAAACGCATAGGGGCGCAGAGAATTCGCTACGAACTAATGAAATGTTGTACTAAGTAATAACTTATATCAATATTTTTAAGTTATACCAAATGGCTTAATTGTAGCCATTCCCAAGCTGGAGGATGTACGTGCGTTTTCCTGCTAGATGGTAGCAGATATTCGATATTACATACAGAAAAATTCCGAAACGGGCGAAGTCGTATGGTATAACCAAACACGGGTTTCCCCTATACGGGCAGATTTGTTGTGAAAGATGGTACGTTATCACTATTGCGATCGCCATCAGTCTGCCACAGAAGTGCTACAAAATTTCCGAAAATTACTGAGCTTTTTCTTACTTCTGCTTAAGCTAGACTTAAGAAAAGTTGCGAGGACGCGATTGTGAATGACAAAAATCGTTCTCAATGGGACTTAGGCAGGTTTATCGAAACCCTGACTTACTTTGAGGTAATTCCTTTCCTTAACTGGGTACAAGAGTTAATCCAAGGTCGTCCTAAGGATAATCAAAATAGACCCAACGGAGGAAGAAACATGGGTGTAATACTGGTAGCAGGCGCAACGGGTGGCGTCGGTAAAAGAGTAGTACGGCGATCGCTAGAACAGGGTTATAAAGTGCGGGCGATCGTGCGAGATATCAACAAGGCACGTTCAATTATCAGTGATGATGTTGACTTAGTAGTTGCGGATATTACTAAACCAGAAACTTTAAATTCCATAGTCATGACTGATGTCCAAGCTGTTATTTGTTGCACAGCAGTACGTGTGCAACCAGTAGAAGGAGACACAGCAGATAGAGCCAAATATAATCAAGGTGTTAAATTTTACCAGCCTGAAATTGTCGGTGACACCCCTGAAAATGTGGAATATCAAGGTGTTAAAAATTTAGTACAAGCAGCAACCAAATATCTACCCCAAGCAAGTGAAAAACTGATATTTGACTTCACAAATCCATCTATAGAATTAAAAAACATTTGGGGTGCGGTTGATGATGTTGTGATGGGTGGTGTGAGTGCAAGTAATATGCAATTTGTGGAAAATACAGCTTTGTTTGGTGGTAATGTCTCCACCGCTAACTCTGGCGGATTTGCTTCGGTAAGAACCAAAAACTTTGATCCACCCTTCAACTTATCTGATTACGAAGGTGTGAAATTGCGTGTCAAAGGCGACGGTCAGCGTTATAAAATATTTCTGCGGACAGAAGCACAATGGGACGGCGTTGGTTATGGCTATTCTTTTGATACCGTAGCAAATACTTGGATAGATGTTCACGTCCCTTTTGCAGATTTAATTCCTGTATTTCGAGCAAAAACTGTAAAAGATGCTCCGCCAATTGACTCTAGCAAAATTTGCTCATTTCAATTAATGTTGAGCAAATTTGAGTATGACAACACCTTAAATCCTAAATTTACACCTGGTGGTTTTTCTTTACAAGTAGAATCTATAAAAGCTTATGGCGGTGCAAATCTACCACAGTTCGTCCTGGTCAGTTCAGCAGGTGTAACCCGTCCTGGTCGTCCTGGCATTAATTTAGATGAAGAACCACCAGCAGTCAGGTTAAATGATCAATTAGGGGGAATTTTGACATGGAAATTAAAGGGGGAAGATAGTTTAAGAGAAAGTGGAATTCCTTACACGATTATCAGACCTTGTGCCTTAACAGAGGAACCAGGAAACAAAGAATTAATATTCGAGCAAGGTGACAACATTAGAGGTAAAATCAGCCGTGAGGATGTTGCAGAAATTTGTGTGCAAGCACTGAAACTAGCAAATGCTTGTAACATCACGCTTGAAGTTAAAGAGGCAGAAAAAACTGTCAACTCTATCGATTGGCAGAGGTTATTTGCTAACTTACAACGGGATAAATAAATGAAATGTCCTCAGACTATTGGTCTGTAGACATCCTCACAAAAGTCGCTTACAAAGGCTGTTGTAAAAAGTTAGCTATTGACATGAAAAAAATCAAGGTGCTAGTTCTCGCCGGGATTTTAGTAATGATTATCTCAATAGGATTGTGTCCTAAAACTGCCTCGTCGCAACAAGTTGAGTCCCGCCTCAACAATTTAGAAGCTGACTTTAATCGTGTTGAGTCGCGGTTAAACCAGCTAGAATCTCAACTGGATCAACCACGCCAATCTCCATCTTCAAGAACAACACTAACCCCACGACAATCAACTGGTTCTAGAGGGAACTTATCACAGCAAGACCGCATGTTTGATCGGCTAGCAACTTTGGTGGTTGAATTGAAGCAACAAATCAACAAATTAGAGGAGCGAGTTTCTAAAATAGAGTCACGCTGATTTCTATTTAAATGGCATTTTGGTATGTGCTCATTAAGTAATACTCAGTCAGATAATTTATGTTCTGGTTAGTAAGTGTGACAGGTGTAAAATATTAAAGACGAGCAATTTTTAAGCTACCTTTACATGACAACAAATATCAATGAACTAGTCGCTTACGAAGGTGGATGTCACTGCGGTGCGGTGCGTTTTCGGGTAGTGGTTGAGCAACACAAAGTCGATGATTGTAACTGTTCAATTTGCCGAAAAAAGGGCTTTTTACATTTAATTGTGCAGCAAGAGCAGTTTACCTTGTTGCAAGGTGAAGATAAGTTGACAACTTACAGATTTAATACAGGAGTTGCTCAGCATAAATTTTGCTCTATTTGTGGAATGCATCCTTTTTATGTACCACGGAGTCATCCTGATTGTATTGATGTGAATGTGCGATGTTTGGATGGGGATGTAATATCTGATTTTGAAATTGTACCTTTTGATGGGGCAAATTGGGAGCAGAATATAGACAAGCTACGAAGATAGGACACTATTTGATTAGCGATATTTGCTATCTGTAGTAACATTTATCAATCCAAATCCGCATTTCTTCCTCAGAACCAAAACAGGCAGAACGTCCTGTCATCGGATCGTAAGCGTGCCAACAATAAGTATGACCATGATGGTCTGATTCCTGCCAAACTTGCAGATCAGAACTACTATTTACCCAGATAACAAAATGCTGCCAAATTCTTGGAAAAGATAACAGAAAATTGAATTTATTCATAATCAAAGCACCTGAATAAATCTATACTTTTACTTTTATTCAAAAACTTTTAACTGAGAAGGTACAATTATAGCTAATTATAGATAGTACAGTTATCTGACATTACAACTGTTATAGTAAAAAATCCGCCAACTGTACTAGGTAAACTTAGTAAAAATCGTTTATATTGCCAGTATTGATAACTTTGCACTCTTGAAATGAGTGCGCCCAAATGAACATTTTGTTGGAACGTCAATCACGCAAACCTATTTATTTGCAGATACGCGATCGCATCAGTCGTCTCATTAAATCCGGCGCTCTGAAAAGTGGCGATCGCCTCCCCTCAATTCGCGCTCTTGCAGAAAGTTTGCAAGTTAATAAACTAACCATTATTGAAGCATATAGCGTTTTAGAAGCCGATGGTATTGTTTCTGCACGTCAGGGATCTGGATATTTTATCAACAGCGTTTCTGTTAAGAGTACCCACCTGGAATCTACATTTTCCCCAGCCCAAAATGTCACAATCCTAGAGCCAGGTAAGAGTTCTTTTTATGATATGTACACTCCCTTGGTGCAAGCAAAAACACAGCCAGGAGTAATTAATTTGGGCTATGGTTATCCTCATCCACCAACAGATATTAACCTCATTGCTAGACGAGCATTAAGACAAGAAAACCCTGATATTTTCTTTTCTCATGACATACCTCAAGGACAACTAACTTTATGCAGACAAATTGCTCAGATGTTAGTACAACAGGGATTAGAGGTTTTTCCAGAAAATTTAATTATTACTAATGGCTCTCAGCAAGGGTTGTCATTAGCTATGGACTATTATGTAAAATCTGGTGATTGGGTAATTGTGGAAGCACCCACTTATTATGGTGCAATATCTATCTTAGAAAACTTAGGAGCCAGAATTATTGGCATTCCCATGACTGCGGAGGGAATCAATCTAGAATTATTAGAGCAGTATCTATATAGTCACCGCCCTAAATTAATTTATACAATCAGCACCTTCCACAATCCCACCGGGTTGACAACAACACAAGCTCATCGCCAAGAATTACTAGCATTAGCCGAAAAATACGAGTGTCCAATTTTAGAAGATAATGCCTATGAAGGATTAGATTTTAAACCTGTACCTGCACCAATTAAAGCTTTAGATAAAAATGATTTAGTGACTTACTTAAGCACCTTTTCTAAAACATTGATGCCTGGTTTACGAGTTGGTTATATGGTAGTTACAGGCAAGCATTATCAAGCAATTCTTGAGCAGAAATTGCTTCATGATTTGCACACATCCAGTATTTCTCAAGCAATAGTGAGTGAATATCTCGCTTCAGGACATTACCGTCGTCACCTTAGCCGACTTCGTACACATAATCTGCAAAGTCGTAATACGATGCTGCAAGCTTTAGAGCGTGAATTTCCCGAAGAAGCACGGTGGACAGTTCCTACGGGAGGATTGTTTCTCTGGGTGCAGTTACCAGATAATATTCCTATTCAAGCAATTCGTAACGAAGCTTTTGCACAAAATGTCTACCTTGCTTGCAGTTCGCCGTTTTTCCCCGATAAGCAGGGTTATCCAGCCATGCGTCTGACTTTCTGTCTTCCGCAAGAAGAGATTGAGCAAGGTATTTCTATTGTAGGTAAGTTGCTCAAAAAGTACATTTCCAGAGGACATGAGCGGATATCTAATTATCAACCGCTTGCCCACAGTATTTAGTATAGAGACAATGCGATTCTCAAACTAACAATCAAGCGATCGCTTTGTATAAACTCCTCAATATACCTCGTCATGAGTACCAATATCCATAAGGACAATCATCTCTTCATTAGTATCATTATTCGTATCAAAAGTGTAGACTATACGACAATCATATTCGACCCAACACGCCCACAAACCTTCTAGCTCGCCTTTCAATTTGTGTGGCTTCAAAGATATTGTAAACGGGTCAGCTTCCAGCAATTCCAAAACTTCAAAAATTTTCCCTCTAACCGAGGATTCTTACGAACCACTCGCTTAAAAGCACGCTTAAAGCTATTATCCCAAATCAGGGTTTTCATTCTTGACTTAGCAAGTCAGCTCTTAGATCTGCAATGCTTCCACGTTTGGCTTTACCAGTCTTGATTGCTTCCAGCGTTTGTGCTGCATTGTTAGCAATTTCTTGACGCCGTTTTTCAACTCGTCTTTTCTGAATCAGTTCCAGCAGCAAGTCTTGATCTTCTGTTGAAAGAGCTTCAACGTATTCAACTAATGTCTGAAAAGATACAAGTTTGCTCATTGATAATGTTTATAGATTTTGATGCTTTATTATAATAAGATCTTGTTTCTATTTCGTTAGCAAAGCTGCTTGTCATCAGCGTCAGACATCGCCTTTTGAACTCTATACTTCACATTTAAGTATCATCCTTTCAGTTCAAAACTATAAATGTTATCAAGGCTCCAAACATTAAGCTTTTTTCTCGAAATTTCATACTTGTAACTCTGAACACCAAAAATAAAAGCGATCGCTCTGTTAACTTAAAGAGCGATCGCCTATATTTATATTCAAGACATGCAGCTTAAGCAGCAGCAGGCTCTAACAAGTTGATATCAGAGAAGACAAATTCCTGAATAGATACTTGTCCTTCTATTTCAGTGCGAATTTCTCGACGATTTAGAATGAAATAGTTACCAACCTTTTCATACTCATCTGTAAATTCGCTTCTACCACCCTTTTGTTCCCCAGTTTTGGGGTCATGATACACAGAGTCATAAGTGTGAGACAGGTAGCCTTCACCCGTGTCGTGACTGCTGAAGGTGTCAATTGTCACAAAAGTACCGTGAATGAGACGGTGAACATGACACACCTCATTATTGCGGACTTTGTATTTATCACCCTCAGCCTTCCCACCAACTAAAAGCTCAACTGCACCAGTTTCGTCAGTTTTGCCATAGCTAAACGTATTGGTGCTGTGAGTGTCTTCAAAGCTGCGGCGGATGCGGTGAATTGCTATCTCCCAGGCTTGACCGTGAATTGCCTGTTTTGCTTGCTCGTCATCTACATCCAAAACTTCTGCCTTGAGATTAGCATTGACAATAACTTTGCCTGTAAACACTTTATTGTCATGCTTATAGGTAATATTTGCAGTGTAACCGGGGAAATTCTTATCCCACGTATAGCGGTTCTCATAAGCAGCCCGGAAAAGTTCCTGAGCAGAGAGTTGTGTAACTGTCATGTGCTTCTCCTATCGCCACTGTAATTAGCGTTTTATTCTTCTTGGTATTAGCATAGAAGTAATTGTTGAGCCTTGGATAGACCCCAACTGGGTACACTTATGGCTAATTCTCTTCACGCCGTATTTCATGCGATCGCTAATGTCCGCAATGAGCAAGAATTAAAACTAGCTCTCATGGATAAAATTGGCGAGCATTTTGGCGTGCAAAATTGGGGTATCTATCTCCTAAATGAGCCGCCAACGGCTGAGATTGATGTTCAGGGCATTCCAGCGGTATGCTTAGAAAGCAATCCCGTCGGTCGCTATGTGGTTGAGCGTCACGCTCCCGCTCATGAGCAATTAATACTATCTCCAGGCGACTGGAAGCATATTTGCCCGCGCCACGACCATGAACACGTCATGACAGGGCCAATTGTTTGTGATGGTCATCTGGTAGGAACGCTGAACTTTACCCGCGACAAGGGTAATCCTGCCTTTAATGCCAACGATTTAGCCGATCTGAGTGCTTTATGCCTTCATTTATCGGCAAAAATGGCCACCCTGCGGACGAAACCAAAAATCTCCAACTCCTTTTTAATCAGTCCACTAACAGCGCGTGAGTTAGAAATTGCTGAACTAGTAGCCCAAGGGTTAACGAATGCGGAAATTGGTGAAAAACTTTGGATTACGCAAAATTCTGTCAAACAAGCTTTGAAGCGGATGTTTCGTAAACTAGAGGTTTCGGCGCGTACTGAGATGGTAGCAAAGCTGCATTCGATATCTCTTCCACAGTCCGAACAAATCAATTAAACATCAACGGGTGCGCTTATATTTGATGTATAGCTGTTGCCATAAAGGTTTGGAGTTTTGCGCTCCTGACTAGTCCAAACTCCAGATCTAATATTCTTAGTTTTTAATTTCTTATTTTTACTATAAGTAGTACTGATTTGAATGTTTAAAGCTCCCAAGTTTTAATAACTTTGGGAGCTAGAAGTTTTAAGTTCACCGCGACGCCGTTTTACCTAAGTTTATGACCTGGTTAAACCAGGTGGGAACCGAAATTTATCGTTTAAAGTTTCCGGGTACATGCCCGGTCTACTGCCACGAGAACTGCTTGACTCCCTTTTCTTTAAAGGCATAGATCAAAAAACTTGATGGCAGTCACCAACGTCGTAGTGCAACTAATTCATTATAGCCTTCCAAAAGATGTTGTGTATTCTATCTCGAAACTTTCTAGAAAATTTAACTGGGATACCAGATGGATTCTATGGTGTGGGCGATGGCTGCGCTGATACCATTGGCGATGGCTCTGCCGACGCCGTTGGCGATCGCACTTAACTTATCCTGGTGCTGATGATCGAGCAAAACAGTGACATGTCCCAGCTTTCGCCCAGGACGTGATTCAGTCTTACCGTACCAATGAACGTGTGCTTGGGGAATCTCCGCTAATTGTTGGCGCTTACTTTGGTAGTCGCTTTGAGAATTTTCGTACCCTAAAAGGTTGACCATCACAGCACCAGCGCACTGCAAACTAGGATTACCCAAAGGTAAACCACAAACTGCTCTGAGGTGCTGCTCAAACTGAGAAGTTTCACAGGCTTCAAGGGAGAAATGTCCGGAATTATGGGTGCGGGGGGCGATTTCATTTACCAGTACTTTGCCATCAGCAGTGAGAAATAGCTCAATCCCAAAAACTCCTACTACTTGTAGGTTATCTAATAAAGTGTGTGCGATCGCTTTTATTTCTGCTACTTGATTAGGCCTAATCCGGGCTGGCGCAATTACCCGCCGACAGATTTGTTGTTCTTGTTGGGTTTCTACAACTGGGTAGGTTACAATCTCTCCATCTACAGAACGTGCAGCAATTACAGCCAGTTCCCTTTCAAAGGGTACAAATTCTTCTAACAAGAAAAGTGATTGACTAGATGTCTTGTTGGTGATGCTTTCATTCGCTTTTTCTTGCAAAGTTACCAAATCTGGAATTATGAAAGTACCTTGACCGTCATATCCGTGGCGCCGGGATTTAAGGACTACTGGAAAACCTAGATATCTCATTTTTGATTTGAAATATTCTAGCTCGTCGAGAGCGAAAAACTGAGGGACAGGTAATCCCAAATCGCGCAAATAGCAACGCTGATGATATTTATCTAAAAGGGGTGACAAGGCATCTAACCGAGGGCGGAAGCAAACGCCTTTTTGTGCTAGCAAGGATAAAGCATCTAAATTAACAAATTCGTTTTCAAAGGTGATGACATCGCATTTTGTAGCTAATATTTCTGTGGCTCTGGCATCATCAACCTGGGCAAAAATGGTTTCTTGGGCAATTGAAACGGCTGGGTCATATTTACTAGGAGTTTGTACTAATAATTCCACTCCTAGCTTCTTTGCTGCGTCTCCCATCATCCAGGCAAGCTGCCCGCCACCAATTATACCAACACGCTTCATTGACATCCCAGAGAATAACTAGTTTGCACGCCAGTTTTAGAATTCACACCACTGGCTTTTCCGCACAGTTCTTTAATTTGCACTTTATCTAAAATTGCATCAGTGAAATCTGCACCATCTATGTTCACATCAGTAAAGATGGCGCGGAGCAAAAGAGCTTCTTTGAAAACTGCATCGCTCAAATCAGCTTTGGTTAAGTTTACCTGATCAACCATTGCGTTAGTTAAATCCGCTCCGTGCAGATTCGCTTGTGTCATTACCGAAGCACTCAATACTGCTCCCCGCAAGTCAGCGTCTGTAAAGTTCGCCAATTCCATATTTGCGTTAGAAAACTCCGCAGCTTGCAAGCTCTCACCAGAAAAATTATGTCTTGACAATTCTGCATTGCTAAATGACAGTGGATGAGTCCAGTCTACCGCTAGTGCGGGATGAGCCGCGCACCATACTATAATCCCCAGAAGTAACGCTAACCCTCGCCGCCAAAACATATTGCTAACCAATTTTGTATCCTATCGCTGCATTTTAGCTTATCGCATTTGAATATTACCCCTCTTGTGTCACTCTCTGAGAGGTCAATCTCTAGAAGCTTTATCAGACAATCAATACAAGCTATCCTATTATTACAAAACTTGGTTATTGTATTTGTTATTAAAAAAATCTTACGATGCCTGTGGGGGGGCGGAGCCATCGCTTCAAGTTATCAGGACTTACGCAAGTGTCATATTTTTAACGCCAGAGGTTGTCCAGAGTCAAAGGTCAAAAGTCCAAAAAACCTTGATTCTTGAACGCCACTTGCTTTAAGTCGGCAGAGCCGCAAGGGCGCAGTGGCTCCCCTTGACCCTTGACCCTTATACCAGAAGCCTTGTGTGCCAGTTGCGTAAGTCCTAGTTATGTTGTGTACTCTGCATTGATTTTAATGTAGTCATAACCTAAATCACATCCCCAGACAGTCCAAATTTCACTACCTTCACCAAGTTCAACATGAATAGCTACTTTTTTGCTTCGCTGAAGCGTTGACGATAATTTGTCAAGGTTCAAGTTTATTGCTTTACCATTTTCAAATAACCTTGTGCCAGCAATTGAAATACAAATATTTGATGGATCAATTGGAGTAGTACTGTCTTGTCCAGGCTTCCCAAGAGCCATAACAATGCGTCCCCAATTTGGATCAGATCCGAAGATTGCTGTTTTTACTAATGGAGAATTCACAATCAATTTTGCAACTTGTTTGGCATGTTGTTCGGAAGATCCTCCACTGACAGTCACTTCAACTAATTTTGTCGATCCTTCAGCCTGATATAAAATATCTTGACACAATTTTAGAGATGCTGCGGCTAAAGCAGATTCTAAGTCTTGTAACCGTTCTTCTGTAGCTTCCAACTCAGAGGTGGAGAAAAGAATTACTGAATCGCTTGTACTAGTGTCAGTATCGACACTGATGCTGTTAAAGGTTCGAGCCACAACTCTTTTAAGTATCATGCTAAGTTGTGCTGGATCTGCATTCACATTTGTGAAAAAGTAAACCAACATTGTAGCCATATTAGGTTCAATCATGCCCGCGCCCTTTGCCACACCTGCTAGAAAAACATCCCCTGCTTTTGCAGAGCAGACCTTAATCCCAAAATCAGTAGTTAAGATGGCTTCAGCTACCTCATTCGTTAGTCCTTGATTGACACGCTTAGATAATCCTTCGATCGCAGGTAGTAATCGATCCATCGGCAAAGGTACGCCAATAACCCCTGTGCATGAAATTAGTACATCATCAGCATCTATTTTGAATTCATTACTAACGCTATTTATTATTTGCAGAGCATCTTGCTCATCGGTGGGAGTAAACACATTTGCATTCTTGCTTACTACGACTAATGCCTGAGCGTATCCATTAGCAAGATTGGAGCGATCAATCTTTACGGCGGGGCTTGAACATCGGTTTTGAGTAAATACTCCAACAGTTGATCCGCGACGCGGCAACTTGACAACTGTGAAGTCAAGAACACCTGATTTTTTAACACCTGCACTTAACGCAACACTCTGAATACCACTAGGTTGATAACGCAAACTCCAACATAAGTCACACCATTTTTGATCAGCTTGTGACCAAAATTTATATGTCGTTTGCTCTGGATCACCATTGAGGGGCGCATGGATCCGGAGACTTTTTAGTCCATGAACTTGATTGGTAATATACATGAAAAATTTTGCCCTGAATTCTAGCAAAGCTTAGCTCATCGGTAGTAAATTTGAGGCTATTGTGTCATGATTCTCCGAAAAGTATTGTCTCTACGTACAATAGGCTACAGCTGATACAAAGCCGTCAAAGCCACCGCCAAAGCATCTGAAGCATCATCTGGCTTAGGAATCTCATCTAAATCTAACTCCCGTGCTACCGCCTCTTGCACTTCAGACTTATCCGCATTACCATACCCTGTTAGGGCTTGTTTAATTTGAGCAGGGGTAAACTCAACATACGGAAGACGACGCTGCCCCAATACTAAAATGAGTACACCCCGCGCCTGTGCAACAAGGATAGTACTTGACATACGATAGAAGAATAGTTTTTCAATTGCAACCAAATCTGGTTGCAACTCCTCAATCAGGGCGTGCAAATCATCAAACAAAGTACACAAACGCTGTCCCATTTCTGCATCTGCCGATGTGCGGATTACACCAAAATCCAGCATATTTACTGTAGTCTGTTGTACTTTGGTAGAACTTTGTGTGCAAGTAATTGCCCCAAACCCTAAAATCGCCAGTCCCGGATCTAATCCTAAAATTCGTTTTTCCATTAAATTCACTTTTAGCAAACCAGGCTCTTGTTTAACTAAGAAGACTGACAACTTTGACGACTTGCTCTAAGTTTAATGGAATTGAAAAATATAATAGTTCCACACTTGGTGTTTAAATCAGGTGGTATACATTTTCTGTTAATCATTGTTTGTACCATTGCTCCGAATCAGGTATGTCAATCGGTTTTCTCAGACAAGCCCTCAAAGCCCTACAAAAGCAGTCGCGTTCTCGTACTTCCCATCGAGTTAACCAATGGTTTAAGTGGTTATCCCCTGGGCTATCGATAAAACGTTGGTTGTTAATCAGTGTTGGGGGTGTACTGCTGGCAAGTCTGGGCTTGGCTATTTGGATTAAGCTAACCCCAATTTTTTGGATGATCGAGCTGCTTAGGGGTTTTCTGGGAGTAATCACCGAGGTATTACCCAACTATATCAGTGGGCCTTTAGTGTTGCTTTGCGGCTTTCTGCTGCTGCTTTGGGGGCAAACTCGCACGGTAGGCTCAATTACTAAGGTATTAAGACCAGAAGGTGAAGAGGAACTTATTGATGTTCTGCTAGCCCATCGGCGATTGTACCGAGGCCCCAAAATAGTGGTGATTGGTGGCGGTACAGGACTTTCTACATTGTTGAGGGGACTCAAAACATACAGCGCCAATATTACTGCTATTGTCACCGTAGCCGATGATGGTGGGTCTTCTGGGCGGTTGCGCCAAGAGTTTGGAGTGCTACCACCAGGGGATATTCGCAATTGTTTAGCAGCACTAGCAGATGAAGAAAAGTTATTAACAGAATTGTTTCAATACCGCTTTCGTGCTGGCGATGGATTAACGGGTCACAGTTTTGGTAATTTGTTTTTAACGGCAATGAGTGATATTACTGGAGATTTGGAACAGGCAGTTGCGGCCAGTTCCAAGGTGCTAGCGGTACGGGGACAAGTATTGCCAGCAACTCTCAGCGATGTTCGCCTCTGGGCCGAATTAGCCGATGGTCGCCGTATTGAAGGCGAGTCCAGCATTCCCAAAGCTGGAGGAAAAATTGTCAAACTTGGCTGCATTCCCGCTAATCCCCCAGCAGTACCAGCAGCTATTAAGGCACTTAAAGAAGCTGACTACATCATCATTGGCCCAGGTAGCCTTTATACCAGTTTGATTCCCAATTTATTAGTTCCAGAAATTGCCGACGCGATCGCCAAAACAGACGCCCCCCGTATTTATGTCTGCAATATTATGACTCAACCTGGAGAAACTGAAGGATACACTGTTGCTGACCACATCAGGGCAATTGATGCAGCTTGCGGGCAAAGACGGCTATTTGATGCTGTGCTAGTACACAAAAAATCCCCCTCTGACCAATCACTCATCCGCTATGCCCAACAAAATTCCCATCCCGTTTTCCTGGATAGAGAAGCTATATCTCAGCTAGGGCGGCGGATTGTCCCAGCTAATGTTTTGTATGAAGATGAAACGGGTATCGTACGTCACAACCCGCAGAAACTAGCACGAGTGTTGTTACGGTGGTACGGTGGCGCTCATCATGGGAGATAAATTAATAGTCAAGGGTCAAATGTCCAGAGTCAAATGTCCAAAGTCCAAAGTCAAATATCCAAAGTCAAATGTCCAAAGTCTACTTTCTCTTGACCCTTGACTCTTGACTCTTGACTCTTGACCCTTGACTCTTGACTCTTGACCCTTGACCCTTGACCCTTGACTAATTATGAAAATTTTTCTTGCAGATGCAGAAGCGACGCTACGCTTAGGTATTACTCTCGGTGAATCCCTGACCACGGGCAGTGTAATTTTACTAGAAGGTGATTTAGGCGCTGGAAAAACTACTCTAGTTCAAGGCATTGGCAAAGGTTTAGGAATCACTGAACTCGTTGTCAGTCCCACTTTCACGCTCATTAATGAGTACACCGAAGGACGCCTACCTCTTTACCACTTAGATTTATATCGCTTAGAACCACAAGAAGTTGTAGCTTTGAATTTAGAAACCTACTGGGAAGGTGTTGAGGTAATACCAGGAATTGTGGCAATTGAATGGGCAGAACGAATGCCTTACAAACCAGATAGTTATCTGAGCATCAATTTGACTTATGAGCATGAGGTTACTCGTCAAGCCGAAATTACGCCATTTAATTGTGCCATTAGCGAAGCGATCGCCTCTATGTAATGTTATTTCCAGTTCATAACTGTAGCCCTAACAAAAAATTATGCAACTTGTATGCAAATTAGTTGATCAAAAAACTAGAAAATTTATGCAAATAGTCGAGGGATAATTCCACACTCGTCCTATCTACCACTACCACGCTCACCATCAAAAATTGCTAACATTGTTATCTCAATTATAAAAAAAATGTTGAACAGCAGAATATATTCAGGATTGACATCTACTAGCTTTCAGCCAGCAATAATCAGTTAAAAACCTGACTTTAATGGTGTGTAAATTAAAGACTTGTAAACTGTTGTTGGGTTAAATGATAGTTCTTACAAAACTTAGCAAGTTTAATTTAATCCGAATAATTCTCTACAATTATCTAGAGAACTAATCGAAATTATTGAGCACTAAACGCTAGTAGAGAAAAGTTAAACAACAATCAAGTTCTGCATAAGTCGTTTAACCTATCCTTGTATTTAGTATTCCCCAAGATTAAGTTAATATCTATACATAAAAACACTGGTTGTTATTGATCAAATAAACTAATTTCAATAAAACTTTATTGAATCATTTTTTAGGTTTATATCTGTAGCTAACGCGGTTGTCAATATAGTTTTATTCAATTATTCCTGTATTTATACAGGAATAATTATAAAAATACGATGGTAATATTTACGAGGAAAAAGTTAAAGCTTGACCCCGTACTTCCGTATTTAACTGGCCTTTGTCATAAACAATCTCACCGCCGACAATGGTTGTTACAGCCCATCCTGTGAGGTTCCAGCCTTCAAAAGGACTCCAACGACACTTTGTTAACAATTCTTCGCGCCGGACTGGGCGGTATGTATTTAAATCTACAAGTACTAAATCAGCATCGTAACCAGGTGCGATCGCCCCTTTATTCGGAATACCATAAGCCTCAGCCACGTTCTTGGACATCCAATTAACAACTTGGGCCAAAGTACACCGCCCTTCTATCGCCGCAGTTAACATCAAAGCTAGAGAAGTTTCCACCCCTGGCATACCCGAAGGACTATTGGGATATTCTTGAGCTTTTTCAGCTAAGGTGTGCGGTGCGTGATCTGTGGCGATGAAATCAATTACGCCATCGCGCAAAGCTTGCCAGAGAACTTCGTTATCGTGGGGCGATCGCAACGGTGGATTCATCTGTGCTAAAGTGCCAATCTTCTCATACGCGCTGGTATTCAACAACAAATGCTGTGGTGTCACCTCTGCTGTTACCCAACTTGGTTTATCCTGACGCAGCAAATCTGCTTCTTCGGCTGTTGACAGATGCAGGATATGCAGACGACGCTGATATTTTTGAGAAAGTTTTAATGCTAGTTGAGTTGCCAGTAATGCTGCTTGATTATCTTGAATCTGGGAGTGAACTGCTGGATCATGAATACCAGCAAATTCTTGGCGTCGTTGATTGATTCTGGCTTGATCTTCAGCATGAACGGCAATTAAGCGATCGCCCTTAGCAAATATCGCTTCCAATACCGCCTCTCCATCGACCAACAACTGACCATGCATCGACCCCATAAAAATTTTAATTCCCGGTGTCGGCTTTGCTAAAAGCAAATCTGGTAAATTCTCTGCCGTTGCTCCAATAAAAAAGCCATAATTAACCAAGCACTTGTTGGAGGCACGTTGTAGCTTGTCGTCTAAAGCTGACTGTGTAGTTGTAAGAGGACGTGTGTTGGGCATTTCCAGAAAGGAAGTGACTCCCCCTTTGGCACAGGCACAACTAGCAGTGAACAAATCTTCCTTGTGTTCTAGTCCTGGTTCCCGGAAATGCACTTGTGGATCAATGACTCCTGGCAACAAAGTTAAACCTTGTGCGTCAATCTCTGTGGTTGGTATTGTTTGGGAGATTTTTGGTGCAACTTCGACTATTTGGCGATCGCGCGTCACCACATCCCCAATCATCAATTCACCATTGGGTAGAATCATGCGAGCGTGGCGAATCAGTAAACTTTTTGGAGATGACATGGCGTTAAAAGCGTTACAACACAGAGCTATACCTTACAGATAACTCTCCTTTTAGGTTAAGCTTGGTTGCGCTCTGAGTAGCCAATTTTTTGCTGCACGCTAAAAAAAGTTTATTTTTAATTTATGAATATCTCTGTAAACATGCCCACATGACCAGGAAATCAAAGTTATCCCTACCGTTAAGATTAACAAATAAAGTCTTCCCAGGCGAGTTAATTACCTGCATCCTTCCTTTAGTTAAGTACTTTCATGCAAAATCAAGTGTCTGATAACAATTCTAGCCAACAACCTGACAATTCCTGGATCGCAGAGCTAGGTAGAACAATTATCTTGAGCATCGTTCTAGCCCTGGGGATTCGTACCTTTGTTGCCGAAGCACGCTGGATTCCTTCTGGCTCAATGGAACCAACGCTGCATGGTACGCCCAACCAGTGGGAGGCAGACAAAATAATTGTCGATAAGTTGAAGTATAAATTTTCTGACCCACAGCGGGGAGATATTGTAGTGTTTTCCCCAACACAAGAGTTACAAAAAGAACAATACCAGGATGCTTTTATTAAACGCATAATTGCCTTACCTGGAGACAAAGTAGAACTTAGAAATGGCAATGTCTATATCAACAATAAACCTTTACAGGAGAAAAATTATCTACTTTCTACACAGCGTACAGTAATTGATGTTTGCACATCAGGACAGCAACCGCCTTTTTTAGCAAAACCCCAGACTATACCATCCGACTCATATTTAGTTCTAGGTGATAACCGTAACAGTAGCTACGACAGTCGCTGCTGGGGTGTTGTCCCTCGCAACAATATCATTGGACGTGCTGTACTTCGTTTTTGGCCACTCAATCACATTGGTGGAATTGATAAATCACCACTATATCCATAATTAGCGATTAAAGTTTTTATTAATACTTTCTGCCTCCTGCCTTTCTTTTTAATCAGATTTAGGGTGAAAGGCTTTCCAAAACGTCAATTTTTCATAGCAAGTGGGCTGAAGAATACTAAGCGCCACCGGGAGATCGTGCGGAGTCGGCGGGATGCGATCGCCACTGATATCGCTTTGCAGCGGTTTGATTCATCGCTCGACAGTTACCAATTTAGGGCATCAGCACAAGTTGCTTGTGGAGCGATCGCGTCTAGGGCGGCGAGCTGCCAATATGATTTAGGGCAACTCTGGAAACATTACACAGAGTTCCAGTCACACCAGCTAGAAAAAACAACCATATAAGCACTAACTTGTTTTTCACTGTTTTTTGTTATCTACATCTTAGTAGTTTATTTTCCAATACAAAATCGGCTAAAAATCCTGTCAAGTACTGATTCTGTAACTTCGTCTCCCGTAATTTCTCCTAATACCTGAATTGCACCGCGTAAGTCAATTGTCCAAAAATCAAGGGGTAATTGTTCAGCAATTGTTGTTTGTACCCGTTCTAATGAGATTTTAGCTTGAATTAACGCCGCTGCTTGCCTTTGATTAATGGCTAAGTCCATATCAGCAGCTTGGACTTTTCCAAATTTAACTATCTCTAAAATCGCTGTTTCTAAAGTATCAATACCTTGATTCTGTGCTGCTGCTGTGGCAACAACTTGGTGAATCGTGTTTGGATATTTTAAAGACTTAATAAATTCCGTTTCTACAAGGTCGATTTTGTTAATAACTAGAATTAATGGACGATGTTGCACTTGAGCGTAAATTTCTTGATCGCCTTGCGTCCAACCATCTGAAGCATCGATAGTCAACAGCACTAAATCGGCTGCACTGGCAGTACGCTGCGATCGCTCAACCCCAATTTTTTCTACTTGGTCTGCTGTTTCCCGAATGCCCGCCGTATCTAGTACTTGCACGGGAATTCCGCCAACCACTAGCTGAGATTCGACGACATCGCGGGTTGTTCCAGGTAAATCGGTGACAATGGCGCGATCGCTCTGGCTCCAAGCATTTAATAAGCTTGACTTACCAACGTTCGGACGCCCAACAATTGCGACTTTCAAACCTGTGCGTAGCAGTTCGCCTTTGTCTTTGGTTGCTAGTAGCCTGGTGATTTCTGCGGCAATTTTTTCGATTTCTGATATGATTGCTTTATCATGCAACGGGGGTAGATCTTCTTCAAAATCTATCCGAGCTTCGATTTCTGCCAAAATATCCAAACAGTTAGCGCGTAACTGACGGATGGGATGAGCCAATTTTCCCTGTAAACCAGCTAAAGCAGTTTGAGCAGCTTGTGGCGATCGCGCTCCCACTAAATCGGCAATGCTTTCAGCTTGCGTCAAATCCAATCGCCCATTCAAAAAGGCGCGGAGGGTAAATTCTCCCGGTTGAGCAAGTCTTGCTCCTTGTTCCAAACACAGTTGTAAAACCTGTTGCACTGCCATAATTCCCCCGTGGCAATGGAATTCCACCACATCTTCACGAGTGTAAGAACGGGGTGCTTTCATCATCAGCAACAAAGATTCATCCACCAGTTGTTGCGTTTGAGGATGGCGGATGTAACCGTAGAGAATCCGGTGAGTTTCCCAAATTTGCCGCCCAGGTGTGTGAAAAAGAGTTTGGGCGATCGCCATTGCTTGAGAACCAGATACCCGCACAATGCCAACGCTACCCTGTTGAGGAACAACAGCAGTAGCGATCGCGGCGATGGTTCCAGTAGTAGCAAAGAGTTCTGACATGAGCGCCCTTTTCAGCAAAACATTGCATATATTACGCTTAGCGTAGCAGGAGTAGAATAGACCTGACATCAAAGGTACTTTTGCATGAAGGGGGAAAAGACTTAAAGGAATTAAATTTCCTTTTTCCGAATGCCATCAGAAGTCTAAATTATCAAGGACTTTTATTTAAATGGTAAATACAGCAGATTTCAGGTATATGAAGTACATAAATAAAACCCGAAACCCTGTAGAGACGTTACATGTAACGTCTCTACATGTAACGTCTCTACGTATGATTCTGCTGTATCTAGACCAATAGGATGGCAAATGGCAAGGTAAAATTTATCTGGAGGGTAGAAAAACCTCTTAAGTAGAGAGGAGGAATTTACTGTGGAGCAGAAGATTAACTGTGCTGAAGCCTGTATTAACGGTTGCGTTTTAGGGGATAAATGCCCCAATATCGAATTTAAAGAAGCAACTGTAAAATTCGTTGAAGAAACTTCTTTAGACGAAATGCTGCGAATCGCTGAAGAACGTCTGCAAAAAAGAATAACGGAACCGCCCAAATGGGTTTTTCCTGAAGATCCATAGCATTAGCATCAACAGGTAAAAGGCAAGACATCCCAGAGGCTAAACTGTATCTGGATCTATACTTAATTCTCGCAGTTTAGCCGCCAAGCGATCGCTGCGTTGTTTCTCTTGTTCAGCCCGCTGCTTTTCTTGTTCAGCCCGCTGCGTTTCCTGTTGTGCAACTTCTTCCGGTGTCGGAACTAGTTCTGCTTCAGGAGTGAAAAAGCGTAAATTTTGTTGATAAACTCCCAAGTATAACTCTAGCTGCTGGCTCCACAACCAACCTTGAGGATTGGGTTCCAGTGGTTGATACTTACCAGCTAATAAAACAAACCCAGCAAATTCTAAATTATTAGGATCGAACCAAAAGTATTCTGGTGTGCGAAAGGTATCTTGGTAAATTTGTTTTTTCAAGCCTTTGTCAGTTGCTGCTGTGGAATCTGATAGCAGTTCTATAATCACGTTGGGATACTTACCATATTCTTCCCAGACAACCCAACTTTTGCGGGGTTGGTGTTCAGTCCCCAGCACTACAAAAAAATCTGGGCCTCGAAAATATTCTGATTTGCGCTGGCGTGGACTGTAGTAAATTGTAATATTGCCAGACGCATAAAAGTCATTACGATTTTGCCACAACCACTCAAGACATTGAATGAGCAGCGTCATTTGTAGCCGATGCAAGTCACTTTCCAAAGGCGGTTCGTCACTATATAAATCCCCTGGGGGAAATATAACATTTTCTGGGGTTTCTAAATCTTGAGCGACAGACATGGCAGCAAATGTTTCAGTGCTATTAGTTTAGCGTAGCAGTAAAGAACGTAGACGCTACTTACAAGAACCGTTCAATGATGATCTCATCCACATAAGTTTCTTTGAATTTGGCTTGTTTTTGTGCAGTCCCAATTATGCGAAAACCATGCTGGAGATAACTAGCTAATGCAGCGAAATTATCGGCGCGAACGTAAGTTAATATCTTTTCGTAACCTTTATGGCGAGCGGTTTCAAATGTAGCCTCAAACAGAATCTTGCTAATACCTTGTCGGCGGTATGAAAGATCCACGTATGTTCCGATAATCCCTACATGGTCAAACGCGTGTGTAAAATTAGCGAATGGTTCCATGCTTTGAAACCCAACAATCTTCTGATCAAAACAGCTTACAGCAACATGGAACACTCCACGCTGAGGAAAATTCAAAATATACTCCCGTTCAAACTGGACTGTTAGCGGTGTATCAAATGCAGTATACACACTGGCTTCGATGATCGGGTTCAAAACGCCAACAATTGCCGCAGCATCATTCGGTTGTGCTTCTCGAACCAGCAAATTCATTTCCTGTTGTCTCGTGAAAGCTGAGTGGTTTTGCTAGCAGTTACACTTGCAATATTTGAGAATTGTAAGAAGAGTTTGAATAATAACTTGAGCTTCGATTCTATATATCCAATCCAATCACCGTTAATTCAGGCGTATGTTCAACGGCGAACTGGTAATATATTTCTCGTCGTTCCTGTGGTGGAAGAGTTAACTCCCATTCTAAAATTCCCATTTCACCCAATTGAATTTGGGGGTTACTGCGAGTTAGACGTACTTTAATTTGCTCGGTGCGGCTAACCGGCAATTGTTCAGTGAGTTTCAGATTTGTTTCCTTGTTGAGCAAGTTAGTAATTACCAATCGATAACCATAAGTAGTCCGGCGCTGGTTGCTAATTAGTCTTTTATCTACCTGACGCTCAACTAAGTCACGCTCAATTTTCAAACCTTCGTCAATTCCTAAGTTAAGTTTAAACTCTTGTCGTGGTGCAATGTTTTCTAAGTTAGTTGTGCCGACAAAGATATTATCGCGGAAAATATTCGCTTTGCCTGGTAATAAAGTCGCACCGTTGGGGCTATTTTTCACATTAGCTTGCAGATAAGCAAAGCTTACCAAGCGTGGCATTGTAATATAATCGAAGCTACAAGGGTAATCATCGTTGAAAATTGTAGTTTTATGGGGTGTACCATCACTCGGAATGTTACCGCCACCATTCAGTTGAAAGTTAACTACACTGCCTTCTTTTGATATTTCCGCTACAACGGTTTCCGCTGGGATGACACTATCCCCTGCAATCTCGTCCTGTTCTTGCCAATTTCCTTCACCAGCAGGAGCAGCCTGAGTTGCGATGGTAGGCAATGCTGGACGGACATCATATCGTCGTGCTATTTGTGGGGTTGGAGTGCTGATATACCAGGGTTCAAGTTTGGGTGGAAGTGTACCTAATCCTGGTTTAGCGGTAGAAAGGGTGAGAGCCACGTCAATCCAATCTTCACCACTGCTTTGGGTGACTTCTGCAAGGTAACTCAGATGTACGATATCGCTACTAGTACTGAAGCGCAAGTCATAAAGAGGAGTCCAACTAGCGTGATTCACTAGGTAGGAAAGCTCTAGCTCAAATTCACCTTCACTCGCAACTTCAACCGCCACAACCAAGTTCAAACTTTCTTTAGGATGGGGTGTTTGAATTTTTTGCAACGAGCTGCGGAGTGCTTGTAATTGTTTGTCTAATTCTTGCTGTTGGGTTTTGCACTCCCCAGATGCGATCGCATACTCGCTATACTGGCTTCCGAGAAAGTTCAAGAAATCTAAAGTTTCGCTGAGGCTGAGGTTTTTTCGTGCAAGACTCTGTGAAAAGGTTTCCTCTGTCTTTTCACGCAAGCCTTCAATAAAATTAGACTGTAATACTAAAGCGTCTACTTGAGCTTGTAGGTGGCGTTTTTCTACTTCTAGTTGCTGAATTTGCCTCGTCAACTGTGCCACTCGCTCCGCTACAGGTTCGGTAGTGTAAATGCGATCGCTGCTTACTCCCAGCAAGCGTACCCCCACTGTACCATTACCGCTAACCCTGACAGAATCAGTTTCTAGAGTCACTGGCAACGGGGTAATGACTAATTCCCGTTCAAGTCCTGTTAAAGATACTACACTCCGTCGTGTAACTAGAGCTTTGTCAGCATACACTGTGACAGCTACAATCTGGCTTTGTATTACTTTGCGCCAAGATGGGATTTCCGGGTTAACCACTGCCAGTTTTTCCCAATTTTTAATGGTTATGCTGGTTAATTGTCAATGTTTCCTGGCCTAACCGTCAACCCCTGGGGGGAATTCTAAATTAAAAATTAAAAATTCAGATTTTTAATTTTTAATTTATCTATCTCCCCTTATCCGACTAATGCAAGCTAAATGCAGCTCAGCTTAGTTCATGCGTGAGTTCTGCTCTACCGCGTTACTAATAACAGGAGTCTTTAAAGCTACAATCCTCTTTGCTGCATCCAGTAGATACTCATAGTAGGTACGAGCGACGATAGATAACTGTTTGCCACCTGGGTAAACCATGAACCAATCTCGCTTGATGGGAAAGTGTTGCACATCTAAAATGCATAACTCTGTCGTATCTGGCATTAAAGTATGGCGAGACAAAACGGATATTCCTAAACCACCTGCGATCGCTTGTTTAATTGCTTCGTTACTTCCCAATTCCAGCTTCACTTTTACTGTTATCTCCTGTTCATCAAAGAGGTTTTGCACGGCCCGACGAGTTCCTGAGCCAGGTTCCCGCATAATAAAAGGTTCATTGGATAAACGTTGTATGGCAATATTTTTTTCCCTAGCTAATGGATGATTAACTGGTGCGAAAACTACCAAAGGATTTTCTAAAAATGGCTCGAAATTCAGATCTAAGTTCTCTGGAACTTGACTCATAATATACAAGTCGTCCAAATTACTGCTCATCCTTTCTAAAATTCCTTCGTGGTTTGTTACTTGCAACGAGATATCAATTCCTGGGTAAAGTTGGCAAAATGGCCCTAATAAACGTGGTATAAAATACTTTGCTGTTGTAATCACAGCCAAGCGTAATTGTCCCTGTTTTAGCCCTTTTAAATCTGCCACTTTCATTTCAAACTGGGCTATGGTGTCAAAAATTTGCCGACAAGTGGCAAATAACTCCCGTCCTGCTTCAGTCAAATACAACCGCTTCCCCACCTGCTCAAATAGTGGCAATCCTACCGATTTTGTAAGTTGCTTGATCTGCATGGAGACGGTAGGTTGTGTGAGAAACAATTCCTCAGCTGCACGAGTAAAACTACTGTGCCGTGCCGCCGCCTCGAACACCTTCAACTGGTGCAGCGTCGCTTGGTTCAAGGGTGATTCTCCTTTAATAGTTAATAGCAATTCATAGACATAAAACTAGTATTACTGAACACTTGCAATTGATACAGCGTCACTCATACGAAGTTACGAGTTTTTGTATAGATAAAACTCTATTAGTGCTATTAAAATAAAGGTATTTGACTTATGGACTGGAAAAGCTATTATCATAACAACAAGCAAAGCGTAAGATGCCTTCCAGTTAACGATGAATGTTGAATATTGAATTAAAGATTGCTTACAATTTATGATTCATAATTCATCATTCATCATTCCATAATTCTTCTTGAATTTTTGCAGGTAGCTGAGCTAAATCTGGCAAACTTAGCATCTCTCTTTCGGCAACTTGCTCTTTAATATTGATGGGCAACTTTAACGGTTGACGTTGTTCTATCCAGCAACTTGCTAATGGCAAAGTCTGCTCCATTTCATCCAGTGGTCGAGGAATCACCATCACCGCATTCAACTCCCCAATACGTTCTGCCTCGAACATCCCTGCTTCTACTGCTACCGCAACATTTGCTACCGAACCACGAATAATGGCTGTACACAAACCCCCACCAATTTTTTCATAGGCTGCCAAATGTACATCAGCAGCTTTAAGCATGGCATCACATGCACCGACCATTGCCGGAAATCCCCGGGTTTCCACTAAACCAATTGCTTGATGGCTCAGACGGCTGTAATTGCCCTCCCGCATTAATTGAGTGAGGCGGTTGGTAATTGGCAACACCACCTCTAAGTTGGGATAAGGACGGGGAATCACCAAGCTAGAGACTAATTGACCAAACTGTTCAGCAGTTTGAACACCAGATTCTACCGCAAGCCGCACATCAGCAATTCCACCCCGGACGATCGCAGTACAATGACCGCCACCTATCTTTTCATATCCAACTAGGTGAACTCCAGCTGATTTCAGCATCATGTCCGCTGTCCCAACTATTGCCGGAAAACTGAGGGTAGAAACTAAACCCAAAGCAGTATCCTCGAAGGTTTCGTAACTAGGCGCTGCCTGGATGCTACTCATAGACCGTTGATTAGATGTTTCCATGTGAACTTTCCAAGATACGGAAAAAGCTGACAACTTACAATTAACACTTACTCAGACTGATCGTCAGAGTTTGGGTTGCTCAAGGATTGTCTATGGGGAAACAATGTGGTCAACAGTCTTTGTATACTCCCTTGCCCATAAATTTGATTACCGAAACTCTCAGGGGATACTGTGGCTGGCTGACTAGGATCTGAGCCATTACTCACCGAACTTTTAATCGGTGGTGAAGGTTGCTCAGAGTTATCGCTGAGTGGTGTAGATGCTTGAGCGCTAGGAGGATCTTTACCATTGTTGGGTTCTTCGACCGGAGGAGCCTGGGTTGCCGGAGTGGTGGAAGATTTAAAGAAGGAGATTGACTTGTGTTTTAAATCCACAAAAGCCGATGCTGAGAAATTAGTTGAGGAAATCACCTTATCCTCTCCTATTCCTAAGCTATTGTCTTCTTCCTTTTGCTGTAATTCACTTGTAGAAGCAGGATTAATTGTAGGTGATTCCGGTTGTTTGATTTCACCAATCTGCCGACTGGTATCTCCCAAAATGGAACCAGCTGGAACTACTTGTGCAGGTTCAACTGAACAATTGAAAACTGTTGTCGCTGAACCAATACAAGCATTTGCTCCAATTTTACCTTTGCCAACCATTAAAAAACCGGCTCCTAAGTTTGCTCCTGCTTCTACCTCTAAGGTTCCTTCATGGACTTGGAGAATTGATCCCATTCCAATACAGACCCCTGGGCCAATGATAATCTTGCTGTTTGTAGCCGCTTGGAGTATCACTCCAGGTGCCAATACTGCACTCGGATGAATAGTCACCTCGCCACTAATATAGGAGTCAAATTTGTCGCTGAGGCGCAGTGGCGGCACAGACATGGGAATTATCACCTCGGAAGCCGGAACTAAAGTACTGAGTTACTGAGCTTCTAAGCGGCGGCTTTTGCCGCTCAGAGTTCTCGCTGAGTAAATTCTATATCACAAGGAAAGTTAGCTTTTGATGCTAGTACTAATGTCCTGAGTCGAAAATACACACTCAGTACTCAGCACTTTTAACTCAGAACTGCTATGGACGTTGGATAATGGTTTCCAATACCCGGCGCTTGGCTTTAGGCTCAATACCAATTAAGCGCACATATTCTCCTTGGTATTCGGCAAGGTGTCCTTCTAGTGCTGCGATCGCTTCTCTTTCAGAGGATGCTTGAATTTGACCACTACTAGTCCAGGAACCTGTACGGAACCGTCGTTGATCTACGTGTTCAACACTGATTTTATACCCCCCAGCCAATAGCTGCCGTAATTGTTCCACTACTTCAGAACTTAAGCGGGTATTCGTAGCCGTTGCTGTTGCAGATGACGCACTAGCGAATGATTTTTGACTTTGGCTACCAGAAGGGCTAGCTTGACCATTAGGTCGTTGAATAATACTTTCTAACACCCGCCGTTTGGCTTTGGTGTCAATGCCAATCAAACGCACATATTCGCCTTGGTGATTGGTTATACAGTCTTCTAAGGCAGCAATCACTTCATTTGTAGAATTAGAGTTGATTGGCTCACAACTTTGCCATGAACCAGTCCGGAATCGGCGCTCATCTACGTGCTCAGTGCCAATTTTGTAACCACCAGCCAAGAGTTGGCGGATTTGCTCTACAGTGTCGCCACTGAGTTGGCCACTGCCAGAACCGTTCCCCTTACCGTTACCATTACTTTGGTAGCTGCCATTGCCATGACTTGCAGGAGCTTTAAAGCTGGTAGACGCTTGGACTATACCATCTGGACGTTGGATGATGGTTTCTAACACACGCCGTTTACCTTTAGGGTCAATGCCAAATAGCCGGACATACTCGCCGCTGTGGTCTCTCAGACAGGTTTCCAATGCGGCGATCGCTTCACCGATTGATCTGGTTTCAATCGGTCTGCAACTCGTCCAACAACCCGTGCGGAACCGTCTTTGATCCACATGTTCCGAGCCAATTTTATACCCTTGCTCTAATAGATAGCGCACCTGCTCTATGGTTTCTGCACCCAAGCTATTGCTCGACACTTTACTACTCCTTTCCAACTCTAAAACAGTAATACCATTACTTGTATAAGATTTAGCCATTTCATCCCGAATGGGTGCTATACACTTGCTATCCGCAGCACAGAGATAACCAGCTCGCAGTGCCTGATTAATCCCAACTACATGATGAGCGAATTCCTGATCTTGAGCTTGCACATCTGGCAAGCGGTCAGCTTGCTGCTGATTAGTAATTATCGCTCCCGAAGGTACATACTTCCCTGGGGGAATTTCTACGTCTTGAATCAAAGTGTGCATCATTACGATGCAACCTGCACCTACTCTGGCATTAAACACCGTAGAGCGAAAGCCAATGAAGGAATTATCCCCAACATAAGCTGGCCCGTGAATTAGAGCCATGTGGGTAATACAAGTATTTTTGCCAATCCATACCGAGTATTGTTTTTGGTCGTCGCCAATTACTCGACCTTGCTCCAACCCATGAATCACTACACCATCTTGAACATTAGTGTTTTCACCAAGATAAAAAGGTGTGCCTTCATCCGCTCTAATCGTAGTCCCTGGAGCAACGATTACATTGGCACCTATCTTTACATCCCCAATCAGATTGGAGAATGAATGTACAAAGGCAGTTTCATGGATTTGGGCTTCAGCTAAATTCCTTGACCATGGGGTTGGGGGTGCCGCCGTGCTGCGGACTGCCATCGCGAGATTCCTCCTGAATTAAGCTTTCCGTCATTAGTCAATAGTCCACAGTCAACAGTCTATAGATTTTTGACTCTTGAGAGAAGTCTGAGCGCCGTCTTGCGGCGCTCAGAACTTCGGTGCTTTTGACTTTTGACCATTGACTAAATGACTTATCTATACTGGTCTTTTTTGCTGTAAATAAGCCGATCTTCAACGTGAATGGTATCTATTATCGCCACCACCACTGCATCCAATGGACGCTGTTCATTACCAAGAACTTGACGAGCGGCACTGCCACAACTGACAAGTACCCACTCATCTACTCCTGCACCAACACTATCTGCTGCTACCTCGTATTTGGGCAGGATGTTTCCATCTTCATCTACTAATTGCAACAACAGTAGTTTGACACCTCTGAGACTTGGATCCTTCTGTGTGCTAACTACTGTGCCACGAACTTTAGCAACTTGCATTACAGATTACGGTCTTCTGCCGAAAGGACGAATTGCGTTGACGTTTTCACGGAACTGCTCTACATCTTCGGTATAACGAATTGGTAGGACATATTCTAAGTTCTCGTGAGGACGGGCAATGATGTGGGTAGACAGCACTTGTCCGCCGTTGACTCGCTTCACTGATTCAACTCCAGCAGCTACTGAAGCTTGTACTTCTGAAACGTCTCCTCTGACGATCACTGTAACCCGACCACTGCCGATTTTTTCGTAGCCTACCAAGGTAACGCGGGCAGCTTTCACCATCGCATCAGCAGCTTCCACTACCGCTGGAAAGCCTAGCGTTTCAACCATTCCCACTGCGATTGACATTAGTTTTAATCCCTTATTAAAGTTTTTAGCTCTGGAAAAAAGTAACCCTCAACAAGGCAGAGAGTGTTAATTACTTTGTTTAACCAGTTCTTAAGTACGGAATTGTTCCACAGCTTCTGTGTAACGAATCGGCAAAACGTATTCCAGGTTCTCGTGGGGACGGGCAATGATGTGAGTAGATAACACTTCACCACCATTTACTCTTCTTGCCGCTTCAACCCCAGCCGCAACTGAGGCCTGAACTTCAGACACATCTCCCCGAACAATCACGGTGACGCGAGCGCTACCAATTTTTTCGTACCCTACCAAAGTTACACGTGCGGCTTTCACCATCGCATCAGCAGCTTCCACTACTGCCGGAAAGCCCTTAGTTTCAATCATTCCAACTGCAATTGGCATCGCAGAACTCCTACAAAATTAATCCAATCAGTACTGTGGTTTGAAAATTGTGACGAGGAAGTTCATCTTGAGCTACAAAAATACTTCCAAATTAAGCATAGGAAAGCTTGGCGTTCCTGGCAATATAAATCAGTATAATAGTTTATAATAAAAAAGTTTAAAAAAACTTAACAAAAATTTATATCGGGGTTCTGGTTAATCGAAGTTCAACAATTCCTAGAGCAGTCGCTTATGCTTTATAATTTCTTTATTACATTTACAAAACGACATTCATAACCAAGACTAATCTTGTCTGTAGAGGGGCGACTAAGGACTGTATATCATGCTATCTCTGTCTTTCCCCTATTTTCCATTTTGAACAAGGACTTCGTGAAAAACACATAATTTTTTCAAATATATCGTATAAAGTTCTTTGCTCAAAGTAAAAATATAAATTTACAAACAGCAATGATGTAAGAAAAGTGAATGCTTTTAATTATGTAAAGTTATATTTAATTAAACCTTAATAGGGTAAGTTGAAGTAAAAATACTTATTCAAGTTTAGGTTAAAAATAGTTAATAAAACATAGATTTCCAGTAATTTACTTTTTTAGTAAAAGATTATTTTAAAGATGTTAAAAAAAATCAAAGGTGAGTCGTCAAAGGAAATTTAAATGAATCAGTTTCTATTTTTAACAAGTTGGTGGGTGCCTTTTTATAGCTTGATAGGCGCATTTTTGACCTTGCCGTGGGGAATGGGAATAATTCAGCGGACAGGGCCAAGACCTGCGGTCTATTTCAACTTGTTGACGACTCTTTTGGCTTTTGCTCATAGCTCGTTGGTATTTAGAAATATCTGGGACAGAGAGCCAGAAAAGTTGCTTATTAGCTGGTTTAAAGCGGCAGACTTAGACTTATCCTTTTCCTTAGAACTATCGCCAGTCAGTATTGGAGCAACTGTTTTAATCACGGGGCTAAGTCTGTTAGCACAAGTCTATGCCTTGGGTTACATGGAAAAAGACTGGTCATTGGCGCGTTTTTTTGCGCTGTTCGGGCTTTTTGAAGCGGCCTTAAGTGGTTTAGCGATTAGTGACTCCTTGTTTCTCAGCTATACCTTTTTGGAAGTTTTGACGCTTTCGACTTACCTACTTGTGGGATTCTGGTATGCTCAACCGCTAGTGGTAACGGCAGCGCGGGATGCGTTTTTAACCAAGCGGGTAGGAGACTTGTTGTTGCTAATGGGTGTAGTGACTCTTTCCAGCATGGCAGGTAGTTTGAACTTCTCTGACTTATATGAGTGGGCGCAAACAGCTAACTTAAGCCCAGTGACATCAACATTATTGGGATTAGCGTTGATCGCGGGGCCTGCCGGTAAATGTGCCCAATTCCCCCTACACTTGTGGCTAGACGAGGCGATGGAAGGCCCCAACCCTGCATCAGTACTGCGAAACTCACTGGTAGTAGCTGGTGGTGCTTATTTACTGTATAAGCTTCAACCAATCTTAGTTCTCTCGCCAGTTGCCTTGAATGCCTTGGTAGTCATGGGTACAGTGACAGCAATTGGTGCAACATTAGTATCCATAGCTCAAATTGACATTAAGCGATCGCTATCTCATTCCACCAGTGCATATATGGGCTTAATATTTCTGGCAGTGGGATTGCAGCAGGGGGGTGTTGCTCTAATGTTGTTATTAACCCACGCGATCGCCAAAGCACTATTATTTATGAGTTCAGGGTCAGTAATATTCACTACCCACAGCCAAGACTTAACAGAAATGGGCGGTTTGTGGTCGCGGATGCCAGCCACCACAACTGCTTTTGTTGTAGGTTCAGCGGGGATGGTAACACTGCTACCACTGGGAAGCTTCTGGGCAATGCTAGCGTGGGCTGACGGTTTTGTAAATATCAGCCCTTGGGTGATCGGGGTTTTAATACTGGTCAATGGCTTGACAGCATTAAACTTGACCAGAGTATTTAGATTAGTCTTCTGGGGTAAACCGCAACAGAAAACCCGTCGCACCCCAGAAGTTGGTTGGCAGATGGCATTACCAATGGTATCTCTAACAGTGTTGACTCTACTATTGCCCCTAATGCTACAGCAATGGTACTTGTTACCCGATTGGGAAAGTATTAATTGGTATGTGGTATCAGTATTGTTTTCTTCTACCGTCCTAGGCGTAGGCATAGGGGCTACAGTTTATCTGCACAAAGCCTGGTCAAGATCTAGGATACTGGCATGGAGATTTGTGCAAGACTTATTGGGTTACGATTTTTATATTGACCGAGTTTATCGAGTGACTGTAGTGAGTATAGTAGCCCTGCTTTCTAAGATTTCAGCTTGGAGCGATCGCTACTTGGTTGATGGTCTAGTAAACTTGGTTGGTTTTGCAACAATTTTCAGTGGACAAAGTTTAAAATACAGCATTTCTGGTCAATCCCAGGGGTATATATTGACTATCTTAGCGGTCGTCAGCGTCTTGGGTTTTTTCATCAGCTGGTCTTTGGGTTTACTAGATAAATTGCCTTTTTAATAGTGCAAAGTCGGGAGACAGGAGTCAAAAGTAGAGACGTGATTAATTGTGTCTCTACAGAATTCAGCAGACAGGAGTAATGGATTTTGCTCCCCCTGCTCCCCCTGCTCCCCCTGCTTCCTCTACCCCCTCTCTTCCTACGTAGTTCTGCTTATGCTTAGTGCTTTGATTTTGCTGCCATTGTTAGGTGCAGCTTTAGTTGGTTTCTGGCCCTCTGACATCAGTGGTAAATTCGCCCGTGGCTTGTCTTTGGCCTTTGCTAGCATCAGTTTCTTGTGGACAGTTGTAATCGCAACTCAATTCCATCCAGGAGAGGTCACTCAACAGTTTGCCGAGTCTGTGCCCTGGATCGACGTCTTAGGCTTGAATTATAATCTGGGAGTAGATGGCTTATCTTTGCCATTGCTGGTTTTGAATGGACTATTGACTTGTATTGCCATCTACAGTAGTGATGAATCTATTGGGCGTCCTAGGTTTTATTACTCTTTGATATTACTGTTAAGTGTTGGGGTAACTGGAGCTTTTCTAGCACAGGATTTACTGCTATTCTTCCTGTTTTACGAACTGGAACTGATACCGCTGTATCTGTTGATAGCCATTTGGGGTGGCGCAAAGCGGGGTTATGCCGCTACGAAATTTCTGATTTACACTGCCATTTCGGGAATCCTGATTTTAGCAAGTTTCCTAGGTATAGTTTGGCTGAGTGGTGGTTCTAACTTTGCACTAGCAAGCTTGAATACTAAGACTCTACCTTTAGCCACACAGCTTTTGCTGTTAGGGGGGATTTTAGTAGGCTTTGGGATTAAGATTCCTTTAGTTCCCTTTCATACTTGGTTGCCAGATGCTCACGTCGAAGCTTCCACACCGATTTCTGTACTGTTGGCTGGGATATTATTGAAGTTGGGAACCTACGGCTTACTGCGATTTGGCATGAATTTATTGCCAGAAGCTTGGGCTTATCTGGCTCCTTGGTTGGCGACTTGGGCGGTGGTAAGTGTGCTATACGGTGCATCCTGTGCGATCGCTCAAACCGATATGAAAAAGATGGTGGCATATAGTTCCATTGGACACATGGGCTACGTGCTTTTAGCCGCAGCAGCAGCTACCCCTTTAAGTGTTTTGGGTACTGTCATGCAAATGATTAGCCACGGCTTGATTTCCGCAATGCTGTTTTTGCTGGTGGGGGTTGTGTATAAAAAAGCCGGTAGCCGGGATTTAGATGTTGTCCGGGGACTGCTGAACCCAGAACGGGGTTTACCTGTAATTGGTAGCTTAATGATTGTGGGAGTTATGGCCAGTGCTGGTATACCAGGAATGGTCGGGTTTATTTCCGAATTTATCATTTTTCGGGGTAGTTTCCCGGTTTTTCCAGTGCAAACTCTGCTGTCAATGATTGGTACTGGCTTAACTGCGGTTTACTTTTTACTCCTTGTCAACCGCGCATTTTTTGGACGCTTATCTGCACAGGTTACAAACTTACCACGCGTGTATTGGAGCGATCGCGCCCCATCTCTAGTTTTAGCTGTGGTGATTGTAATTTTTGGCATCCAACCCACTTGGTTATCGCGCTGGACTGAACCAACAATCACAGCAATGGTAAACACACAAAACGTAATCGCAACTGTGTCCTTAGATAAGGTAAAGAGCAAAAGTTAAAAGATGGGTATTGAGGACTGGGTACTGGGGAACTCAAAGCCCTCTGTGACAAGAAGGGACAATAGATACTGAGAAAAAACTCTGATCTACACCTAATCCCCAATTCCGATACTTTTTGGAGAACTGGCAATGGTAAATGTTAAAAAGAAGCCTACTAATAATCCCTTAGCAGAGTATATTGAACGCCTACAAAAAGGAGGGGCATTAGTTCCCGATAGTCCAGAAAATGTATTGGAAGTAGTTGGTATTCTTAAAAGTTATGGCATAGTTTTAGATGCGTACTCCAAAAATCTTATTTACATTGCTGAACACCAATTTTTAATATTTTTTCCATTCTTTAAATACTTTAATGGAGAATTTTCTTTTCAAAAACTATTCCGCCACTGGTGGCATAACCGCATTAATTTTGAGTATGCCGAGTATTGCATGAAATCAATGATGTGGCATGGTGGCGGTGGACTGGATACATATTTGGATACACAAGAATTCCAAGAAAGAGCGCAAGCAGTTATTGATGCTAAATTTCCAAATAATCCCTTAATTCTGAGCGTTAACCAACTTTTTCCAGATTTTTTAACTGAACAGTTACGCGTCTCTACTTACTACACTGGATTAGGTCAATTCTGGCGAGTTATGGCTGATATTTTCCTTACCCTATCAGACCACTACGACCAAGGCAAAATTAAATCGATTTCCGAAGTTGTAGAACACATTAAAACAGGGTTGGTGACTAGTGCATCAAATCCAATTACTTACACCGTTAAAATTCGAGATAAAGCCTATGAAATCATTCCCAAAAGTGTTGGTTTAACCTTTTTAGCAGATACAGCAATACCTTATGTAGAAGCAGTTTTCTTCCGAGGAACTCCTTTCCATGGCACAGTTTCATACAATGCCCAAGCATATCAAATCTCTCCAGATCAAAGTAGATTTCAGTATGGTGCATTGTATGCTGATCCTTTACCTATTGGTGGTGCAGGTATTCCTCCCACTTTGTTGATGCAAGATATGCGTCATTATCTTCCAGAATATTTGCATGACATTTATCGTCGCGGTCTTCGAGGTGAAGATGATTTGCGGGTAAAAATTTGCATGAGTTTCCAAAAATCGATGTTTTGTGTGACAACGGCGACGATTTTAGGACTGATGCCTTATTCTATGGATACGAAAGATCCATCTGAGCAAAATGCTAACCGAGTCTATTTAGAAAAGTGGATGAATCGGTTAGTAACTTCGCGCTTGAAGGAAGTTAACGATTAAACGATAGTTAGTTTCCCAGTATCAAGATCGTAACGTCCTCCTACAATTTTCAGTTTGCCTGTCTGCATCAGTTTAACTAAAAGCGCTGAATTTTCCTGCAATCTTTCAACTTGATATTTAACATTCGCTACGACTGCATTCTCAACCGGATCACCCGGTTTGTCTTTTACCTTAGCTATTGCTGGTTTGATGGCATTTACAAAAGTGCCAATTTGACCAGGCAGTGATTCGCCTTTTACAGATGCTGTGACTGCACCACATCTTTCATGACCTAGCACCATAATTAGGGGAGTGCCTAATAATACTGCCGCATATTCAATGCTACCAAGCACTTCCGGGATCACGATATTCCCAGCGATGCGAATATCGAACAAATCCCCAATCCCTTGGTCAAAGAGGATTTCCGCAGATACCCGCGAATCAGCACAACTAAGTATAGTTGCAAACGGATGCTGCGCTTGGGCAACTTCTCGCAAACGTGTTTGTGTTTGGTGTGGATACTTACGCTTTTGCTGCACAAACCGCCGATTCCCATCCAGCAATCTTTTCAGGGCTGCATCAGGACTAACAGGCTCAGTGTTTTGTTGTGCAACCGCAGCGATGGTTGGCTTAGTTATAGCATTAGCTGCGATCGCCACTCCACTAAAGCCTGCTAACTTTAAGAGTTTGCGGCGACCAATAAATTCATTAATTCGACTCATAAATACTTTCCTGCAAGCTCAATCAATGATCACAGTGATACATCATCAAAGAGACGCAACACACCGCACAGATCTAATCTCTATCGCATCAGAGAGATAACATGTACCCCCAAACTTATTAAGAATAGGTCTGAGGATTTCCAAAACAGGTTTGGCTTGATCTGGTAGGCAGAAAGCGATTACATATACATTGTCAAGCTCTGTAGTTTCTCCATGGGGACTTCTACCTGCCACATTCCGAATTACAGTATGCCCATGCACACCTGCTTTATCTAAGCCGTCTAATATCTTTCCCAATTCAACGGCATTGGCGATAACTTCTATTCTTTTTACTGAGTGCATAATATCATCTCCACAGTGCATTGATGCCGTAAAAGTATAAAGGAATACCGATAATAATATTAAAGGGAAAGGTAATTGCTAAGGCGCTAGTTACGTACAAACTAGGATTAGCTTCAGGAAGTGTTAACCTCATAGCAGCGGGAACAGCTATGTAAGAGGCACTAGCACACAAAACTGAAAATAAAAGCGCATTTCCCTGCGGCATCCCGATTAGTCTTGCTAGAAGTATCCCGATTGTTGCATTTAAAATCGGGATCAAGATAGAAAAAGAGATCAAAAACCAACCGGCTTTACCAAGATCTTTGATTTTTCCGGCAGCTACCAGTCCCATATCTAGTAAAAAGAAGGTTAAAACTCCATAAAATATTTCTTGGGTAAAAGGCGCTTCCAACTTCCAGCCTTTTTCCCCTGACAGCACACCGATTAATAGGCTTCCAACCAAGAGATAAACAGAACTGTTAAGGAAAGCTTCTTTGAGAACTTCCGACCAAGAAAAGTCACCATCTTCCTTGTCTATGTCATATATTCTTACCAGCAGGAGTCCCACAATGATGGCTGGAGATTCCATTAAGGCTAAAGCCGCTACCATGTAGCCACTAAACTCAATGCCAAGTTCACTGAGAAAAGACCCAGCAGTAATAAATGTGACTGCACTGATAGAACCATAAGTGGCGGCGATCGCAGCTGAATTGTATAAATCAAGTCTGATTCTTAGAATGAAAAATGTGTATATTGGAACAATGGTAGCCATCATGATGGCTGCAAATAGCGTCAGTACGACTTCTTGACTAATTCCACTCCTAACAAGTTCAGCACCTCCCTTGAACCCAATAGCAAGTAGAAGATAAAGAGAGAAGAGTTTGGGTAAAGGTTGAGGAATTTCCAAATCCGACTTGAATATAACAGCCGACATTCCGAGAAAGAAAAAAAGAATTGGTGGGCTTAGGATGTTAGACATGATTAGGCTTGCATTCATCCCCACCTCTCCTTATATTTGCGTAAACAGAAGCAAAAATTTTGATCATTAATAGTCACTATGTGCTAACTATAAACAAGTATGCCAATCTTATGTCGGCACTCAAATAAGCATAAGTAACTATGCTTTTTGGATGACTATGATGCATAGTTTATCAGAATAAGCATAGCCTTCATAACTTTTTAACTCAGGCTGCTTCGCTTGGTGAAGTCAAGGGTCAAGAATGGTTAAATTAATCGCACCCGAACAAATTATCGAGACGTCACGGTTATTACTTGAGCCGCTTGTACCAGATCATGCCTCGGCTATTTACAAGCAACTGCTGGATCATAGGCTTTACCAGTTCATTCCACAGTCGCCGCCCATGTCGCTACAGACTGTAGAAACTCGATACCTTACTTTATCCTCAAGACTTTCGCCAGACAAACAAGAGGCTTGGTTAAACTGGGTAATCCGTTTTCGAGAGTTTAGGGAATATGTTGGGATATTAGAAGCAACAGTACATACTAACCGTACCGCAGCAATTGCTTACACAATTTTCCCACTGTTTTGGCGCCAGGGCTATGCAAAAGAGGGATGTTCGCGTGTACTTGAATACCTTTTTAAGGAATATAAAGTAAGTGTTGTCACAGCAGATATAGATACACGTAACATTGCCTCCATTAGCCTTGTTGAGGCGCTTGGTATGAAGCTGACTTCTACACGAACAAATGCCGACTTTTTCAAAGGATCTGTCAGCGATGAGTATCGATATGAGATGGTGTCGCCTCTTACTCCACTCTCTGGTTCAGTAGATAAAAAACCTTTTTTGGCTCGGTGATGCGATTGCGAACTGTATCTGATGAAATATCACCTCAGATATACTTAGCCGAAAATTTTGCTGTATAAAAATTATAGCCTTAGCGTAGAATTTTACGGTTTTGGCACGGTGATGCCTAAGTCCTAATATTCTAACGTTTCGGCATAATTCCTGTGAGTAGAGTTGCAACCCAAGTAGAAACAAGTGCGCCAGGAAAGAATAATATCATCGGCAGAAACCACAACCATTCAATCTGGTAAAAAGCGAGGCTGGCAATTGACAGAATTACCGTGCTGATACCTAAAACTGCCAAACTGATTGTGTAAATTGCCATTGCCCTTCTCGTCCAACCTTGCTCACAGTTAAACGTCGCCGCGACTGGAATCATCAACAAGCCAAAAACGATCGCACTGATTAAAGCACTAAGATTCTTGGTACAAAACCATAAAATACAGGATGCGATCGCACTCAAAAAACAAGCACCCCACCAATTAGATTGCTGGATTTCCTCTGGTGAAAGTGCCAAGCGTCCGAATTGATCAAACCGCAACATCAGGGTAAACAACGGATCAGCAATCCAACTGAAGATAACGAATAGCAAATAAGCGATCGCCACCACCGCCACCAAGGGTGTCAACCCAGCATTTGCAAAACTGGCAACCAACATCCGCATGGAGAAAAATAAGCCAATAGTGAACACCCAACGCGTGCGATGATTTAGCCGACTACCCCACAAGAAATAACGCAGCATTAATCGATAAATGGGGTTTTTTGCTTTTAGTGCCTCGACAGCTCCTTGACGTGCCCATTCTAAATTAGGGTTGAGGTGCAACGCTTGACGAAAATATTCCAAAGCTTTCTGTTGACTACCACCGTGGGACAACAAAATCCAACCGCTGCTGGCGTAAGAAGCAGCATCCTGGGGAGAAGTAGCGATCGCTCCTTTGACTGCGGCGATCGCTTCTTTTCCCCGTCCCAATTGCGATAGTGATAGGGCCCGGTAATTCAAACACTCTACATCTTCCGGGTCTAGTGATAACCCTTTAGTTGCTGCTTCTAAACTTGCTTGCCACTGCTTTTGCTGATAAAGGCATCGTGCCAGGAGGGCAAAGTGAGAGGCTTGATAAGGGTTGATCTGAATTGCTTCTCGAATCGCTTTTTGTGCCGCTGCAAGTTGCTGACGTTCGCAGAGAATATATCCCAGTATATAGTGAGGAAATGGCGAATCAGGAGCGATGGCGATCGCAACTTCTGCCTCCAGTGTCGCTTCCTGATATCGCTGCTGACAACTCAAACACAACCCCAAAACCGCATGAATTCCCGCATCATTTGGAGACTCAGCTACAGCTTGTCGCAGTTCCTCCTCCGCCATTTGATAGCGGGATTGCTCTAATAACAGCTTTGCCCGCTCAAAGTGTACAACACCCATTACATTTTTAAATATTTCAAAATATCATCGTATAAACCGCCCTCATTCGCATATAGCGCGTAGTTGCGAGCTGTGGCAAACCACTCTTTGGTAGAAGATTTGACGTTTGCTGCTGCTAAAACCAAATCCTTTGTCACTAGCGGCTTGGGAAAACCAGTTTTCATCGCTTCTTGCAGTTTTTTTTCCACTGCTAAATCGATCACAGCTTTTAAGTCAGCCCCGGAAAAATGCTCTGTCTTTTTGCTAACTTGCTCGTAATCAATTTTATCTACAGGCTTACCACGACACAGCAACTGTAAAATAGCTGCCCTAGCAGAAGCGTCTGGTGGTGGGATAAAGAGAATGCGATCAAAGCGTCCAGGACGCCGAAACGCGGCATCCAAATGCCAAGGAGCATTAGTCGCCGCCAAAATTAACACCCCTTCATTAGAACTCTTGACTCCATCTAGTTCTGAGAGAAACTGGTTAATCACCATGCGACTGGAACTTTGACGCAAATCGGTACGGTTGGCAGCCAAAGCATCGACTTCATCGAAAAAAACTACACAAGGCTGATTTTCTCGCGCTTCTTCAAATATGGCGTGCAAATTCCGCTCACTGTTACCCAACCACATATCTAGGACATCATTAATGCCAACAGAGATAAAGTTTGAGTTAATCTCGCCAGCAGTTGCACGGGCTAGATAAGTTTTGCCACAACCGGGAGGGCCATACATCAAAATTCCGCCGCCGATCGCTTTCCCATAAGCTTTGTAAAGTTCCTGTTGCGTCAGCGGATAAATAATCTTGAGGCGAATTTCATCTTTAACTGTTTCCATCCCTCCCACATCTTGGAAAGAAATCTGTGGGCGTTCCAGCTTTTCATCATCAAGGGCGAGGTGATCAAAATTAGCAGCGCGGACTTTACCTTCTACTACATCTTGGGTGTGGCTATCCTCTCCAATACCCAAGAGTTCCGCAAAATTGGGATCGGCAATAGATGGATCAAGAGCGATCGCACTGCGATACTGACTCACTGCTTGCTGTACTGCTCCTGAATTTAGCAACAAACGAGCATGGAGTAAATAAGCTAGTGCTGGACAGTTAGAGTGTTTGAGTAGTTCTTCGACAATCACCAAAGATTGATTGTGCTTCCCTTGTTGGTAAAAAGCCCTTGCTAAACCAAGTTTCAACTGTGGTTCGTCCCGCGCCAACAGCATTGCTTGACGGTACTCCTTCTCCGCATCTTCCAGTTGTCCAAGACTGAGAAGTGTATCAGCAAGGTGTTGCCTGAGAGGTACATTATCAGGAGAAAACTTCAACGCCTCGCGCAGTGCCCGTACCGTATCATAGCTATTGGTCATATTGATTTAGTAATTTTACTTTCAATTAAAGTAATTGCTAAAAAGAGGTAATGATCATCATAGCCTCGGCTTTTCGGTTTTATGGAGAAGAAGGGACGGAATGTGCTACTGTACAGCGGTGACTTTGGAATATTGAGCGCCAGCTTTAGCATTGTGCCTTTTACTGACGCTAATTCTTCCTAGCGTTTTTAAATTGCTGCATAAGACGGATGAATTTTACAGCACCCGCAAAATCTTATAAAGATACATTAATAGAGATTATGCTTGTGGTTCAACGCCGAGCGATCGCAATTGTTCCATCAGGCGATCGGCTCTTTGACGTTCTTGTTCTGCTCGTTGATGTTCCTGTTCTGCTCTTTGACGTTCCTGTTCTGCTCGTTGACGTTCTTGTTCTGCTCGTTGATGTTCCTGTTCTGCTCTTTCATCGCCAGTCAACAATAAATTACCTTGCAAATCCCACCAACGCAACCAGGGTAACTCCACATTTTGATAAACTCCTAGCCAAATGCCTAACTCAACTCCCATAGGTGCGATCGGATAATGTCCGTGCTCATTTGCTGCTAATAACTGATATTGTCCACCAATGAATTCGTAGACTTCTACACTAGCTTTTTTAACTTCATAAATACCGTAGAAGGCAGGACGAATCACCTGCTCATAAATCCAAAATTTACCCTTCCACGGGGTTTTGTCTCTTTCCTCATTCCCATCTCCAGAAACGAATTCTAAGACAATCAACGGGGCAATATACTCTCGCCAATATACATAAGACCTCCGCGTTTGTCCATTCAGCAAGGGTGGTACATTCGGTACAAAAAACCAATCTGGTGCTTCTGCTCCTTTTTCCGGGGGATCAGTCAAGCGCCAGTAAATGCCTAAGTCCTGACCAATACAATATTGACCATCAGGATGTAATTGTTTGAGAACGGGTGTAATCGAGTCAGTCAGTAAGATACTTTGGGGATGCTCTTGCCAGTTTTTCACAAACGTGCCATTGGAGTCTGGTAGCTGCGTATGGTCAGGAAAAGGGGTGAGATCGGTGGGTGGATTAGTTGCAGAGGTCATAAGGCCACCTTTGCACTGGATAAGGGTTATTTTTTAGTTTAGCAATATAGGGAGAAGATAAGGGCGATGTCTGAGTTGATACTTTCTTGTTCCAGAGTTGATTCATCGCCTTCCCTTTGTAATTTTCTACAACATTAATTGCTTCAAATTCTACAGGCAAAATTCTCAATAAATAAGTCTTATTGAGAATAATTGACCGATCTTTTTTTACCATAATTCGGTCAAACCTTTGCACCACAATGACAAAAATTGGGCTTTAATACAAGCTTGGATCTTAAGATTCTTTACTCACAAATACAAAGCCGCGTGTTTTACCTGAAGTAGAATCAGTAGTTGCGATCGCCTTCCATAAATCTGCTGTTTTTACCCAAACTGGTGGATATTTGTAACGAGAAACATCCATAATTAAAAATCTATCTGTCTGCTCATTATATGCTGCTAAGGGGGAGATATGCCCGCCTTTCTCTTGACCAATTTCTTTACGTAAGTAGTTAATTAAAACAAAATTTTTCGGCTGTTTTAAATTCTCTGCTGTTAGCTTGCGAAATTGTTCTAAACTAGTGTTAGCAGCGTGGTAAACATTAACTTTAACACCGTAGCTAGCTAATAATCCTCCTAACTGATCTAGAGTCATCCCTTGACGAGAAACAATCTCAGGAGCCAGCACTTTTTTTGTAGCTTCATTACTAAAAAAGTTCTCTTGAGTGAATACTCGATAGGGCTTGTATTGTGGTGCTTCCGGTGCAGGAACTTCCAAGCTGTTTAATACCATAACAATACTTGCAACGCCACAATATGCCTGATTATTTTGAGTAACAAACTGTATACTCAGTGGAAAAAAATCTTCTCTCGATTTACTGTCAATTAATAACTTTTCTCCCTCGTCTGAGTTAAAACCAATCAAATTAGGTGAAAGAGATAATGTTTGAGAGAAAACAGTCCCACTAGAGATACATAGCCCAATAACCGAAGCTTGAAGCAATGCTTTGGTAGTTTTTAAGAAAGTGTTATTCATAGCTCAAACCCACTAAATAAATTAATTTAATATCATCATTTTAAGCAGAAGAATTTTTAATCTTTTTGAAAGAATCTAATCCTTTTAATTTACGGAACTCTTGTACAACATCTTTAATATTTCGTAATTCTCCTTCAACTAAATTATTTAATTGCCGCATTTCATCTGCTGAAATCTTACCAGCAAGTTGGGCGATCGCTTTTCTTAATTCTGGATATTTCTGTAAAGTTTCTTGACGGACAATTGGTGCTGCTTCATAGGGAGGAAAATACTGCTTATCATCTTTTAAGACCACAACACCCAAGCGAGAAATCTGACCGTCTGTAGAACTACCCGCCACTATATCTACCTGTTTTTGAACCAGAGCACGATATACTAAACCCAAGTCCATAATTTGGGGTGGCTTGACAAAATGTAAGTCATAAGTTTTAGCTAACCCTGGAAAACCATCTTCCCGCTCCAAGAATTCATAGCCAAAACCGCCACGCCACTGCGGTGTATATTGACTGATTTGGGAAAGAGTTTGGATATTGTAGCGCTTAGCATCTTCACCGCGAATAATCATCGCAAAGGTGTTTTCAAAACCCAAAGATGGCATTACTTCTAAATTGAATTTTTGGGCATAAAATTGTTTTAGTTTCTCAAAAACTTCTTTGGGATCACTAACTGCTTTTTGCTTTAAAATACCAGTAAAAGCTGTGCCTGTATATTCAATATATACATCAATTTTACCAGAAGTAATTGCACTATGACAAATAAAAGAACCACCTAAACGAGGACGACGATCTACTTTTAAATTAGTTGTTGCCTCAATTTGCTGTGCTAAAAGTTCTCCTAAGATGTCTTGTTCAGTAAAATCTTTGGACGCAACAATAATATTACCCCCACTGCTACTATTTACATTTGGCTTGCAGCTAGTGATTAGCAGTAACAAAGCAAAAGTTAAAAAGCAAAACGCCAAAAATCTTTTCATAACTTGCTTAATTTTTAATTTTTAATTTATTCTCCATCCATCCAATTACCAAGTCAGCCAGTAAGGCAATGACCGCCGCTGGAAACGCCCCAGCTAAAATTAACTGATCATTCACTACTGATATTCCGCGAAAAATAAACACTCCTAACCCACCAGCACCAATTGCGGCTGCGATGGTTGCAATGCCAATGGTAATTACAGTTGCGACTCGTACCCCTGCTAAAATCACTCCCATTGCCAAAGGAATTTCGACTTGCAACAACAGTTGTGTATCTGTCATACCCATCCCTTTACCAGCTTCTCGAATAGCTGGATCTACACTCATAATACCTGTGTAAGTATTGCGAATTATTGGTAAAAAAGAATATAGAGTCAAGGCAATAATTGCTGGTACTACGCCTATTCCGGCAACGGGAATGAGTAAGCCAAATAGTGCCAAACTGGGGATAGTTTGCAAAATATTCGCTATCCCAAGAATTGGTTGGCGGAGGTATGTTTTGCGTGTAATTAAAATACCTAATGGAATGCCTACAAAGATGGCAATACTGATAGCAATACCCACCAAGAATAAATGTTCTAGAGTGTGCTGAAGAATTTCTGGGGCATACTTAACAAGGAAAAAATCTTTCATAAAGTGTCTTTCAGGGAACGCAGACATTGAAGAAAAGCTAGACTTTCTGGGTGTTGCGATCGCATAAATTCATCTGTTGTCCCTAATACTACCAATTCTCCTCCATACATTAAACCAATTCTCGATGCTAAAACAAAGGCTTCTTGAATATCGTGGGTGACAAAAACAACTGTTTTGCCTAATTCCTGTTGTAGATGCCGAAACTCTTGTTGTAGTTCTAAGCGCGTAATCGGGTCGAGGGCGCCAAAGGGTTCATCCATCAATAATACTGGCGGGTCTGCTGCTAAGGCTCTCGCTACACCAACTCTTTGCTTTTGCCCTCCCGAAAGCTCATGAGGGTAACGCCCTGCAAATTGTGCAGGTTCCAAGCCTACTAAGTGCAGCAATTCATAAACCCGCGTTTTAATTTGTTTAGGTTGCCAATTTTCTAACGCGGGAACTAAACCCACATTACGTTCAACAGTGAAATGGGGAAATAAACCAGTTTCTTGAATTACATAACCAATTTTGCGCCGTAGTTTAATCTCATCCCATTGAGTTGTGGGGATGTCATTAAATAAAACTTCGCCTTGTGTAGGTGTAAATAAGCGATTAATTAACTTCATAGTCGTAGTTTTGCCGCTACCACTACGTCCGAGCAATACCAGCGCTTCTCCTTGGCGGATGGTGAAATTGAGATTGGACACCAAAGGCCGATGATTGCGGCTAAAGGTGACATTACGGAATTCGACAGTGATTTGGTTATTTTGCGGCATCAGTAAGTTTTGGTAGCAGCAAGCTGGTTATATGTAATTATGTGCTAATTTTGCTAGCCTGCTAACGCTAAACAAGATATGTTCAGTATCAGCTAAACTAGAAGCCATCTGATCCACGATGCCGCATTGCACGCCAGCACAAGTATTTCACGAGAATAAATAACACAAAATTAGCCTTAAGAAAAGAGAAAAGATGGTTTTTTAAACTTAATTTGGGATTAAATTGAGTAGAACGGGTATGGGGAATAGAGAATAGGGAAGAACAAGCTGCAATATTTTCTAGTTAATCAGTAGCTTGGTATATTTGCAAAAGTGACATGCACTATCCAATCAATGACTGCACTTAATCATCTCTGGCTCCCTGCACCGACAGATTTAACTTTGCTACCGGATGATGTCCATGTCTGGCAAATAGACCTCGACCAACCAGAGCAACATCTACAATATTTGGCTGCTACCCTGTCCAGTGACGAAATTGCTCGAGCTGAGCGGTTCTATTTTCCCAAGCATCGGCAACGGTTCATTGCCGGTCGCGGTATCCTGCGAACTATATTAGGTCGCTATTTAGGTATGGAGCCGCAAAAGGTGAAGTTTAATTATCAAGCTCGTGGTAAACCAGTATTAGCAGATACATTTGCCGATAGTGGACTAGTGTTTAATTTGTCTCACTCTGAGAACTTAGGTTTGTGTGGGGTAAATTGTACTCGCCAGATTGGTGTGGATTTAGAGTACATTCGCCCAGTTTATGACTTAGAATCTCTTGCCAAAAGGTTCTTTTTAGCTAGAGAATATGCTGTATTGCGATCGCTATCTCCCAACCAACAGCAAGAAGTATTTTTCCGCTACTGGACTTGCAAGGAAGCTTATTTAAAAGCAACTGGAGATGGATTAGTTGGGCTAGAGCACATTGGGGTGTCGTTAACTCCCACAGAACCAGCCATATTACAGACATCTGAAGACTGGGGACTTGTTGAACTAGTGCCGGCTAAAGATTATGTTGCAGCTGTGGCTGTAGCAGGTTTTGGTTGGCATTTAAAATGCTGGCAGTATTGATGTCATCCAAACCAAACTTCGGAGGGTTCCCTCGTTGAGCGGACTAGCGCGGGAAACCCAGCGATGCGACTGGCTCTCCAATGCCCGATTTTCAAGACAGGTTTTATTTATTTTCTTGCATACTTCTCACAATTTTTGTTACCTGTTTTCTGGGTATAAATCTAACGCTTTTTGCCATGATTTTATTTAAAAAACCAGGAATAACAACGGTTTTACCCCGCATTAAGGCATGATAACCAATTTTAGCCACTGTTTCTGCATCCATCATCTTCTTACCCTTGAGCAGCTTAGAGCCTGCCATTCCTGTTCTTTCATGAAAGGCAGATTCGGTTGAGCCTGGACAAAGGACTGTCACGGTGACACCTGTACCTTCTAATTCATTGGCGATCGCTTCTGAAAACGATAATATATAGGCTTTAGTAGCAAAATAAACCGCCATCAAAGGGCCTGGCTGAAAAGCAGCAGCTGAGGCAACGTTTAAAATTTTTCCCTCACCTTGCTTTACCATATCCTTGAGGAATAACTTAGTTAAATGAGTGAGACACACTAAGTTTACCTGTAGCATTTCTAGTTCAGTGGTCAGATTTGTTTCATTAAATAATCCATAAGTCCCAAATCCGGCATTGTTGACTAGCACATCAACTTGGATAGTTGCTTTTTGCAACTCTGTAAAAATCTCTTCTGGAGATGTTGATATAGATAAATCCTTGACAATAGCTTTGATGTAAATACCAAATTCTTCTTGGAATTTAGACACCATTTCTATGAGTTTTAGCTCATTTCTATCTACTACTACAAGATCGTAATCATGAGCGGCAAAAATACGTGCTAATTGGTAGCCAATGCCACTAGCTGCCCCTGTAATCAGAGCAGTCTTTTGGCATTGACTTGGGTGTATTGTGTTCATGTCATAAAGTTGGTGAATTCAACTTGATTAAGCTGTTTTACATTGACATTTACAGTGGCGATCGCTTGCCTAAAATCAAGTAAGCATATTGGCTGAAGCTACAAGAAATATCTTGAGTCTTTAGCCTTTTAAATACTTGTGTAGTGCGTTGCTAGATAACTTGATAGGTGTAGCAGTGAAAACCTAAATTTAGGGCTTACGCATTGTAAAAATTAAGCATCAATGCACTTAGTTTATTTCAGACTGCTCATTGACCACTCTATATACATCTGATAAGTTATCCACAAAAGCCTGGAAAAGGCAAACTTTTATGTTTAACAATTACCATTGTATACGCGATTATTTATCTCAATGTGTAAGTTCCAAAAATTTATATTTGTAAGCGTTATAAAATAGGGCAATTGCATTGCCGCTGTTGGTTTGGGAGTTTTGGATTAGCATTAGAAGCGCTGATTCTTGAATTAAAGATAAAGAAAGGTCTAATATTCTTCCTTATTTCTTAAGATTAAGTATTTCTATCTAGGCAATTTAACTCGAACACTAAGTCAATATTGAACGTCAGAATTGAAAAACCGGGTTTATGTGCTTGAGAAGACAAAAACTTTATTGCTTCAATCCCAACCAACCCGGCTTTTATAATTATTTAATTAGTGTTCTATGCGACATTCAAGAAACCGCTTTGAATCAAATAAGCGGTATAAGTCATCAACAATTCAGAGTCAATTGGTGGACAAACAATGGAACTGCCAGCTAGAGCATGAAGGGTATCTTGGCAGCTAATATGGGGTCTTTTGGCTTGCAAATATAAATCAGGAATGGTCAGTTGTTCATCAGACCAGCGCTCCAGTAAAAAAGGTCGCAGGGTATATAAAGGATTGTCTACAGAAGACACATTATTAATTAACTCTGCTTGCCACTGTTCATAAGGAATCATCTGAACTGGATAACCAAAAGAGCGTATCCACTCAACTAAGTTCTTCAAGGAAATGGGTTGAGGATGTTGCAAATTAAAAGCTTTACCTATCGATGCTTTCTGTCTTGATAGATAAACAATGGCTTTGCTAACATAGTCCACAGGAGACATATCCAACATATAGTCTACATCGGGAAAACTTCCCATTTGCAAACAGCCCTTGGTCATCAGATTGATAAAGTCATGTGTGTTGCAAATGCCTGTTTTGCTATCTCCTGAAATCAATGGTGGTCTATAGATAGTAATAGGAAGTCCTCGTTCACCAGCAATCTTGACTAACTTTTCAGCCACCCATTTAGTCTGAGAATAACCCAGGTAAATACCTTCCCAATGACTAAATTCATCCTGTTCTTTAACTACCTTGCCAGCATAAGCAGGTGATTCAAAAATAGCGACGCTAGAAACGTAATGTACAGGCTTGACTTTAATTAGACATGCCAATCGTAAAACTTCTTGAGTTCCTAGAACATTAGCTGTTTTCAGTGCTGAATAGGGATAAACATAATTCAGCAAAGCAGCACTATGATAAATAGTATCAATGTTGGCAGCTAAGACTTGAAACTGTTCAGAACCAAGACCTAAAAGTGGCTGAGATAAATCACCGACAACAGGAATAATTCTGGAATTAAACTGTTCTTGCCAAACTGCGTATTGTTGCAGGTTCTTTTGGAGTTTGGTCTTACCTTCTTCTGCATTAGCAGCACGCACTAAGCAATATATATCTGCCTTAGTTTCTTCTAATAATCCCTGGATTAAAAATGCTCCTAAAAAACCTGTGCCTCCAGTTATAAAGATTCTCTTGGGTTCACCTAGCACGTTAGGTACAGCACCAGGATGAATAGTAGGGTCAAGAACAGCCTCGGCTTTCAAATTTAGAACAGGGGTGGCAGTATTGACATTCCCTGTGTCTTGAACCTCTGACTTTTCTTGTAATTCTTCAGCTAAACGCTGTGAAAGAGCTTCAATATTTGGGTAATGCCACAAAAGAAGTGGAGATGGTTGAAATCCCAGCAATTTCTCCAATTTACCCACTAGAATCATTGCCTGGGCTGAATCCAAACCATAGCTTTCTAAATGCTCTTTGACATCTATTTCATCGGTTTCTAACTTGAGCAAAGCAGCTAAGTTAGACACTAAGAAAACTTGAATATCTGCCGCTGTACAAGCCTGTTTTATACTCATTTTTTAGCTCTCCAATCGTGTAGAACAAGGGTGATATTGACTGTAATAATTAGGTATTTGCAATCCTTGAATTTTTAAGCTTTGGATACGGTATAAAAAGACTGCACCAGTCATAATTTGGTCAGCAACATCAACGACTCGACGATTTTTTGGTTCAGATAGATAAGAACCTTTTACCCAGTCATTAAAACTACCCATTGCTGGGCCACACCAAATTTGATAATCGACTTCTCGACCTTTTTCACCAGAACTAGACCAACGGGAAGATAATCCTAAATACCAGCGGAAAATTAAAGCCATTTTGAGCTTAGAATTATTCACAGCTTTGCCTAACTTTTCAGGATTTTTTTGCGACAAATAAGCCGCAGTTCCTTCCCATACCTCAGCAATACTTTTGCGAAAAACTTGCTTTTCTAATTTCTCTCTTTCTGCTAAAGGAATGTCTTCAATCGAATCATAAGTTCGATATAGTTCAAATAATTTCTGCGCTCGCATCGGGAACATCGTACCCCGTTTGAGGACTTGAAGTTTCACCCCCATTTCAAACATATCTGCGGCTGGAGCCATCATCACATCAGCCATTTCTGCTTGAGCTAATAGTTTCTTAGTATGTTCACAAGCACCAGATTCAATACATGACTGATTAATTGAGCCAGTCATAATATAAGCAGCACCCATCATAAAGGCTGCTAAAGCTGATTGGGGTGTAGCAATTCCTCCTGCGACGCCAACTCTCACGGGTGTTTGGTAATGATATTGTGATTGAATATCATCACGTAAAGCAATCATCGAAGGTAACAGACAAACTAAAGGACGATTGTCTGTATGACCACCAGAATCAGCCTCAACAGTAATATCATCAGCCATAGGAACTTTGGCTGCAAGAGTTGCTTGTAACTCAGTAATGAGTCTTTGCTCAACAAGTTCCTTGAGGATTTTAGCTGGTGCAGGCTGGAGAAATTTAGTCGCTACTTCTCGGCGAGAAATTTTAGCAATGACTTTATTTTTGATTTGAATTTGATTGGCGTCATTTAAACTAAGTCCAGCAGCACGGTAGTAGACAATGTTGGGAGTCAAGTCGAGAAATGCGGAAGCTTCTACCGTTGTGACTTGATATTTGAGATATAAACCTACCGCACGCCGTTCAATTGCAGGTTCATTGGGACTATGAATTAAATTAAAAGCATAAGGGCCTTGAGGTAAAGCTTGTTGAATGTGATTAATCGCTGCTTCTAAACGCTCAGGAGTTAAACCACCAGCACCAAAGGAACTTAAAATTTGCTGTTTACCAAGTGCAATCACCATTTCTTCAGAAGCAATACCGCCAGCCATTGCACCAGTAACATAAGCATATTTGACGCCATGAGAAGAGAGAAAATTCGGATCTCCTAATTGTTGAATACGAATTGGTGGGACAAATGTCAGCAGTTCTACTTGTGCTGTTGTGCCATGAGCAACAGGAGATAAATATCCTTCGTTAGTGACACCAATTCTTCCAGCAACTTGAACAATGTAGCAAGGTTTATCTAATACCATCAATTTTTCTTTGATGGCTGATTGCTCAAAAGATATAGATTCTAAAGAACCTTTCCAAACTTGGTTTTGCTTGTAGGAATAAGTAGAAAAACCAAGAGCATTGCTATGTTTTTTGAGTACTGTATCCACAGTTTGCATAATATATACCTCGAATGAGAAATGCTAACATCATCACGGATGAAAATTGGGCGTTTTATATCCACTTCATGATTTAATATGCAAACTCAATAAGTTACTACTTATTGATTAAGCAAATTTTCGATGGCAGACAATTGTAATTGGATGATTGCACTTAGTTGCTTACTAGATTCTTGTCTAGCTTCTAAAAAGGCAATGTGTGCTTTATTAATACTGGAATTATTAGCAATCAGTTTTTGATACTGAGACTTACTAAAATTTAATAAGGCGACTGGATGACCACAATTGTTAGATACAGTAGCAGAATTCGGAACACTTTGATTAATTTTCTGTTGATGGACATTTGATTTAGAAGATTGTAATTGTTCTTGAAATGGAAAAGAATCGTTATCAATAATGCTTGGATTTGTAGAGAAATTAATAATTTCAAACTCTCTAACATTAGGTATGGTTTGATGCTGCTGTACAACAGGCTCACGCATGAATTTACTAGTTTGATTTTGAAAAAACTTACGGTTTTCATGACTCAAGATTTTGGCGGTAATTGAATTGCCACCCAAGGTAATAATTCTGAGAGTTGTTTGACTTTGGTTAGCAGTTTCTTTGGCTAAACAGTAAAGTGGTGATAAGTCTAAATCAACTTGATGGCTGAGGAGTTTTGCTAGTGCTTTGATAATGGAAGTATGGTCGTCAATACCTCTGCGATTAAGAGATACTGTAATGTGTTCTTTATTTTTGAGGATTGTATCAATCAATCGAGAACAGACACCACCAGCACCAGCTTCGACAAATATTTTTGCTCCATCATCGTAGACACGATTAACTAATCGTGGAAAATCAAGTTGTTCACATTGGACTTTTGCAATACTGTGAGCGATGGCTTCTCTACGAGAGGCTTCCCCAACGCCGATCGCCTCATTATCGAGTGTGATAGGTTGATACTCAGCAGCGGAATAAAAAACAATATCTGGGATATTTTGGGATGGTAAGGTGTTTAGCTTCCTGATTTCCTCATATTCCGATCGCATCGCCTCACAATGGATTACATAATCGAAGGGAGCAGGGAAAGCGTTGCAACCTAGAGTGTTGATCAATCTCTCACAGGCTGCTGTCTCACCAGCAATTACGACTTCTTCGGATGTATTAATTTGAGTTAAATAAACACGATTCTCGTTTTTAAGATATTCTCTGACCTGGGATGGACTGGCTATGAGAATATAGTTACTCCAAAAATTATTGTCTGTAGATGAAGATGCTTTTGGTAATCCCCAATATTCACGCACGGCATTTTTCGGGCCCGATAACCTGTCTCTAAACAGAGCCGATGAGTTAAAGATGTTACTCCCTTGATAAAAATTGCTCCAAACTCCTTGGGCAATCATCATACTAACTTCACCCAGACTATAGCCAAACACATATTTTGGTTTGACTTGAAAATCATCACGGATAATGGTAGTGATTAGTCTGGTAACAAACATTTCCTCTTCAAACATTACCAGAGTGTTATTATGCAATTGCTTTTCCAGATTTTCCAGTTGTCTGGTTGACAATTTATTTAAGCTTCTGGGGTAAACCAGCTTCTCAACCTCGGTAGCACGGTTGTAGAGATTATTGCTTTTTAAGTCCTCGAAGGCTTTGGGGAATAAGCGGAAAAGATTACGAGCGATGCCAAGATAAGAATTGACTGCGGCTGGATAAACGTAAGCAATTTCGCCCTTTTTACCCAGTGGTTTAGCTGTAAAATAACTACCTATGGGTGTTTGCCAGTCTGCATCTTGCTCAAAGGCGCTATTAATACCTTTACGAGCAGATTCAATTTCTTTAACTAATTCTTGTTGGTTACGTCCTGCGATCGCTATGACATAATTTGTCTGTGAACGCTCTTTAAAGGTAATAAATGTCTGGTTAGCAGCAACTGATAGAGAAGAGCAATTTTCGATGGTTTGTTGGAGATTATCTAAAGCTTCTAGTAAATTTGAACGCTCTACCGCTGCTAGGGGAAAAAGATAAAAAGGCTTTTGCTGTAAATAGCTGCTGCTGCGCTCTTTCTGGTTAGGTTCTTCCGACAAAATTAAATGAGCATAACTCCCATCTATCCCCATACTATTAACTGCTGCTATTCTGCGTGTCCCATCTTTGCTAAGAAACCAAGGTCTTGATTCCGTGGCGACATAAAAAGGGCTACCTTCCCAAACTTGTGGTGTCTTGACGCCAGACCAATTAGGGGTAGCAGGAATGTATCTGTAATGAAGGCACAGAGCGGCTTTAATCAAACTGGCAATTCCCGAAGCCACATAAGTATGACCGATATTAGACTTGACGCTACCTAGAGCACAGTTTTGACTATTGTCACTTTGACAATAGGCTTGGAGTAATCCTGTGATTTCAGCTTCATCTTCTTGGGGTATACCACTACCACAAACTTCCACATAGTTAACGTCTGTAGATTGAATATCTGCCATCTGGAAAGCTTGTTTGCAGACTTGGTTAATAATTTCCTCATTTTTATGGCCTTGTCCGAAACTAATGGCATCAATGACTGCATAAATGCGATCGCTTGAGGTGTTGGCACAGGCGTTGGCGCAGCCACCGCCGTTTTGTTGTGCTGTTTCGTAACGCTTCAGGACGACTGCGCCTGCACCTTCGCCAATCATCCACCCATTCGCTTTTTGGTCATAACTTAAGGTATTGACACCAGTATTAATTTTTGCCAATTGGTTTCGCAACAAGACATTTTCCACGCCTCCTGCTAAATCAACAGCACCAACAACTACAGCATCAACTTCGCCAGTAGTTAGTAGCATTTGTGCCACTTCCAAGGCTTTGAAAGCAGAAGTTTCCACCGCAGTTACGGTGAATGCAGGCCCGGTGAAATTCCACAGCGCAGAAATCCGACTCGCCATGATATTGGCGATGTAACTCAAATATTCGCCAATATCTACTTGAGAGTGAACACTATCTTTAACAATAGTTTCCAGTTGAGCAATTTTGTCTGCTGACAAAGAAATATTGGCAGCATTCAGACCATCTTTGATCTGCCAAGACAAATTCCATCTTTGCTGCAATTGATGAACAGAAAATTCTGTCTCGGCAGCAATAATAACTGCGACATTGCCTCCTTCTGGAATGTTCGCATCTTTCAAGGCGCGATGGGTAACTTTTAGTAGTAGCAATTGTTGAGGATTGAGTTTCTCTAATTCATTTGGAGGGATTTTATAAGCTAAATAATCGATTTCAAAATCTGTAATGTATGCCCCCAAAGGTGCTTTTCCATCTGCTAAACCATACTCTTTAAGTAAGTCTTCTTTCTCTTCTATTCCATACCATCTTTTAGGTGGTAGAGAAATAAAATGCTGTTTACCTTCATAAATACTACGTTCAAAAGCATCTAATCCATTGCACTCACCAAAAAAGGCATCCATACCGACGATCGCAATTTTGGCTAGTGGCACAGGTTGAGTTATGCTGATACTTTCTTGTTCAAGACTCATTTTACTATGTCCCCTTGTTCAAGAATCAAATGAGAGTTAGTTCCTCCAAAACCGAAAGCACTTAAAGCTGCGCGTTTAGTTACAGCATTATTGGGCCATGTTGTTGGAGTTCTGACAATATTTTTCGCGGAAATTATACTATCCTCAGAACCTATAGGTTCTGTAACATTAATAGTTGCTGGAATCACGCCATGAGACATACTTAAAATTGTCTTAGTTAAGCTAACCATACCGGCAGCGACTAACAAATGACCGACATTAGCTTTGGTAGAACCAACCAAAGGTGCTGCTTGGTGTTGACCAAAGAATGTTTCTATAGAGTTGAATTCGGTAGTATCTCCCAGTAAAGTGCCAGTGGCATGACACTCCATATAATCAATTGCTTTTGGACTGAGTTTTGCCTCAGTATAAGCTCTCTCAAAAGCCAATGTTTGCCCTTTAGAATTAGGACTAAGTAGGTGCTTGCCCTTACCATCATTTGAGAGTCCATTACCACAGATTGTAGCTAAAATTCTATCGCCGTCTCTAACAGCATCATTATATCGTTTGAGTACGACCATCCCAATACCTTCGGCTGTAATCAGTCCTCTGGATGATTTATCTAAAGGGCGACTAATTCCGTTTTCTGGATAACCTTGAATACCAGAAAACAACATCTGTAAAAATAACGGATCAGAACAACTGATTGCGCCAGATAACATCAAGTCAGCTTTACCAGACCACAGATAGTGAGATGCTAACTTAATTGCATAAAATGATGATGAACAGGCAGCATCTATACAAAAATGATTACTAGATAGAGAAAAAGATTGGGCAATTAAAGCTGCCGGGAAGCCAGATATCATCGCATTGTATGGAGAAGGTTTAGCGGCTGTTGGTAAAGCTGCTAAATGAAAATCTGGCTCCTCTAAAAGTTCGGCGATCGCAGGTTCAATAGTTTTATCATAAATTGGTGCAAATAATCGAGTAGACGATTTAGTTGGGAACGAGAGATTTCCCAAAATTACCCCACATTTTGAGAGCACATTTTGATTTCCCCAATAACCACTCTGCACAATTGCTTGCTTAGCAGCATAAAGCGACCATTTAAAGGTATTATCCAAGCTTTCTGCAAAATCTGATGACAGATTGTATTCACTGGCATCAAACTGAAAGTTACGAATGAATCCTCCCTTGAGAAGATATATTTTTTCTGATTGACCTTTATCTGGATTGTAAAAGATTGTAGGATCTATCCCCATTTCTTCCACAGTCATAGATGATGTAGAATCTTTTTGCTCAGTTATATTCTGCCAAAATTCTTCAGGGTTTTTAGCATCTGGGAAAAGGCATGATAATCCGATAATGGCTATTTTTTCCACTGTTGATATCCGTTACTGTAACTTCAAAATTGCAACAGCAAAGAGTTATTAGTTACGTCTGAGTAGTTGCATAGGCAAAATAACTGCTTTGGCTTCAAGAGTATGTGTGTATATTTGTCCTTGACGATTATGGAGAATGAAATTGGCAGTGACACTACTTTCATTTTTTCCCTTTATTTCACAAGAAACATAAAAAGGTTCATTGCATGGTGTAACAGCAAACTGTTCAGATAACCTCAACTGTCCAGGTAAACAAAGCTCTTGATGAAAATGGCTCAACCAAATCCATAAGGATTGCGTACTTAGGTCAGTTGTATAAGGATTGAACCATTGGATGGGAAATTGTCCTTGTTGCTTGCTTGTAATTTCTTGCCAAAGACATTCGATAGTAATTTTCTCTTGACTAATATTTAAAACTCTGGTGATTTGCTGAAATGATGATCCATGAAATAATGAAAAGTTTCCATTTTGATAAAAATCTTTACCAGTAGTATTGATGATATTATCCTCCATGAGATTCATGGACTCATAAATGGGAATAGCTGGTATTTCTTTGACTAGTTTTATGCAAGCTTGGAAATGATAATGAATTTTCTCTTCAGAATTTTTACTCAGTATTGTAGTTTGTAATTCCAGAGAATCAGAATTGCTGTGCTCAACTTCTTGCAACTCTAGAATGTATTCGCTTGCTAGAGTTTCATTAAAAATAATTCCCTTCAAAACTTTGAAATTTTTAAAACTAAAACATTTATAACCTGGATATAGTTCCTCACAAGCATTAATCATCCAGGACATAGCACAGGTAGCTGGTAAAACTGGAGAACCAGCAATGACATGATCGTACAAAAAAGGATTTTCTTCCAGTGTCATCCGCCGACGAATACGATAGCTTCTTAGTTGCGAATCTAAGGGTGCAGGAGTCGGTCTGATTCGACTACCAATCACAACTTGTGTATTGTGATGATGATTGGGATGCAACTCGTTGACTAACATTTGTGTGCCAACTTCCACAGGAATAATCTCAATACCCCGTTCAGCAAAAGCCTTTTTGAGTTCGGGTGTCACCATACCACTATCCCAAGCTCCCCAATTAATCGCCACCGCGTGACAAGCAGGATAGTTTTGTTTAATTAAATGGGCTGATTTGTTGAGAATTTCATTAGCGATCGCATAATCAGTTTGACCAACATTCCCGTAAAATCCAGTTACAGAAGAAAACAAAACTAAATGCTGAAGTTGCTCAGGATTGACACAAGATAAGAGATTTTCCAACCCCTGAACTTTAGCTGCATAAACCTTCTCAAAATCCTGCTCTGTTTTCTTTTCAATTAACTTATCAGCCAAATTACCCGCACCGTGGATAATTCCTGTAATCGCACCCAAACGTTGCACAGCAGCAGCCAATTTTTCCTGTAAAGCCGCCGGCTCTGTAACATCGACACTAATATATTCTACTTGGGCTCCAGTTAATTGAATTGAACAGAGAGTTTTTTGGATTTCGCGGCTGGAAGTAATCTTGTTATATACCTTTTGCACACTCATCGGTGTGGGTTTTTCACCTAGAGCCAGAAGATTCTCCATGATGCGTTTTTTCAAAGCGGAATCTTCAAAACAACCTTGAGCAAAATCAGGCTCAGTTTCTAATAATTCTGAACGACCCAGAAGAATAAACTTGCAAGGTTGGTACTGTGCTAATTTGATAGTACACTCAGCCGTAATTCCTTTTGCACCGCCGCTTACAACAAACACAGATGATGGACTAAGCTGGGCTGTTTGTGTCATAAATCCTCTGAAATATCTGCATAAATCTAATTACTTATTTCCTCTGCGGTTCGTTTCCAAATTTTTGATATAACCGCAGAGGAGCCAGTGCGTTGTAGCAACTGGCGTCGCCCCGTCAGGAACAGATGAGGTGATTAACTTGCGATGAGGGTGACTCGTCCTTGGGAACCGTAGCCAACTTCGCTGATATAAAGATTAGGATCGTGAAGTTCAGCAATAATGTGTTGTGCTGATTGTTGAGCATCGATAGCTGGATTTAAATCGATGGCTCGCGTAAATACTTTTGGCCATTCCCATCTCAGACTTTTAGTTAATCCGAATAAACCAGCACCAATTGCGCCAAAGTTAACTTGATGTTCTAAGCCAAAGGCTCCATCTAGATGAGCAACTGTGCAAAAACAACTACGTCCGTACTGCGCTGCTTGATTGAGGGATGGTTTGAGATGTTTCGCCATTAAAAAGACATGTTTGACGATCGCCTTTTCCGCTTCTAAATAAGTCAGTATCCCGGTGGGATTTGCTGTAAATACTGGATGTAGATGGATAAACGCCCCAACCACTCCGCAGTGAGATGCGATCGCTTTTAATTGTTGTTGAAGATGTTCTTCACTCCAGTTCCCTAGGGTGACACGAGTTACACCAGCGGGTAAAGGTGATTGTTGGGGAATCAGCGATTGTGGAAAATTAACAACTACTACCTTCCAGCCTTGCTCAATTAGCGAGTTGGCTAATTTAGAAGTGGTGAGGGAACCATCATCGGTAATTAAACCGACGTGTCCCTCTGGTAAACTGAAATCCAAATAATCTGGGTGCGCTAAGAATTTGAGTTGGGCTGTGTGACGTGGGATTTGGTGAATTATTTGAGGTGGCTGCTGCTCAAACTCATACTCAGACTTTTTTTTTTCACCTCCAACCAACTGCTGGAGATAGTCAACTATTTGACCGATGGTGCGTAGTTCTCCCAAATCTTCCATGTCTGGTTTGGGTAGATTAGGGTACATTTCTTGCATCGCCCCTAAGATTTCCACACGTTTGATGGAGTCTATACCCAAGTCTGCTTCCATGTCCATTTCCAGTTCGAGCATTTCTACTGGGTAGCCAGTTTTATCGCTGGTGATCGCTAACAGGGTTTGACCTAAGTCGGCAAATTCATTACTAACTGTAGGTTCCGGTTTTATACTGAATGCGATAACCTCGCTGACTGGGGTTGAGCCATTGCTGAATTCTGGCTCGGAATTGATTAGAAATTGGGGAAGGTGGGGCCCCCTCTGGGGATAAGGGGTAATGGGGAAGGTGGGGCCCCCTCTGGGGATAAGGGGTAATGGGGATTGGGTAGATTCTTCACTCAGTTCTTTTGTTTCAGTCTCTAGTTCCTTGACAGTAGAAATTTTGATTTCTGGGGAGGGACTTTGCATCTGGGATTGCAGATACTCTACTACTTGGCCGATGGTGCGTAATTCTCCCAGTTCTTCCATATTCGGCTTAGGGAAATTGGGGTACAACTCTTGTAGTGCTCCCAAAATTTCCACACGTTTGATAGAGTCAATTCCCAAGTCTGCTTCCATATCCATATCCAGTTGCAGCATCTCTACTGGATAGCCTGTTTTATCACTAACAATGGTGAGCAGGGTTTGACTTAAGGTAGCTTCATCAAAGACAGCAACTGGAGAGGATGCAGAGGATGAGGGGGACAAGGGAGAAAATTCTACTTTGTCTTCCTTATCTTCCCCTGCTCTATTGATGGTTACAGCGTAATTTTCTGTTGGCGCAATCATATCTAGAAGTGGTTTTGCTTGATGATTTGCAGCATTACCATTAGTTAAAATCGGCTCAGAATTAGTTGTAAACTCGTTGCTAGTGACAGCAACTGATGTAGTTGTTACCATAACAGGGCGCTCCTCTTGGGGGAGTGGAGCCGCTGGATTAACTTGATAGTTATTCGCCGCTATCAAACTTGGTTGAGTTGTATTACCAGGGAGCAGCAGATTGTACTGTTGCTGGAGTACTTGGAAAAAGTTATGAGTATATTGCTGCTGATAGTTCAGATATTGGTTATGGATGCGGAGGGTTTCACCTTGATAATCGTGAAACCGCATGATGCTGCGCTCTGAACTAGAGAGTGCAATTTGTTGTGTTTGTGCTTGTTGTTCAGTTAATTTACCATTTCCCCACAGCGATTGCTGTTGCTGCATCAGTTGAAAAAAGGTTTTGGTATATTCCGTCTGATGCTTCAAAGATTGTTCATGAACTTGCAAGACGCTACGTTGATGACGGTTGAACTCTATCAGAGCATACTCTAAGCTGTCTATAGCTCTCTGGTAATTCAAAGGGGGTTCTGAACTTGGTCGCAAAGGATTGCTATCTAGTTCGTCTGATTGCTCGTTCTTAGGTGATTTCACTCCCCGGTTGACTGTTTTGCTCTCTATTGGTTCAGACGAATTGGTCAGCCAGCGCGTTGCAAAGCTAGTACCGTCCAGCGCTGCGGAAGGATTTCCTGAGCTAGAAGCATTTGGCGTAGTCAAGAGGTCTTTTATTACTAATCTATTTTCGGTCGATGCTGTTGGTTTCTTACCGTTGCTAATGGTTGATTTCATTTGATGCTCATTTTGCAGCGCTTTTTCAAAAGACTGCTTTGTTTTTTCTGAGATATAGTTAGTGCTAGCTAAACGGACATTTAATAGCTTATTTGGGGAAACTTCTGAGATTTGGCTCTTTTGTTGGTATGGGTCGAAGTTTGGCAAAGGTAAGCCAGCGACACGTAACTGTACAACAGCTTCTCGGAAAGTGCGATCGCTATCTTTAGAAGAACTAGCATTTAAAGCCACAGCTATGTGAGGGCGATCGCTAAGAATATCTTTTACCAAGCTGGTGAGAATACTTCGCGGCCCAAATTCAATAAAGCAAGAACCGCCTTCAGCATAAATATTTTCAATCTCCTGTTTAAATAGCACCTGATTTCTGAGGTGTTCTTTGAGGACTTTTTGAATGACTTGCGGCTCGCTTGGATAACGCTTTCCTGTAACATTGGTATAAACCGGGATTTGTGGCTCTTTGAAAGTTACTTTCTCAATTGCTTTGGCAAAGGGTTTCTGTGCATGAGCCACCAATGGTGTATGAAAAGCTGCTGAAACTCCCAGCAAGACGGTAGAGAAACCTTGAGTTTTCAAGATTTCTTGCACTTTGGCAATTTCAGCTTTTGTTCCTGCTAAAACCACTTGATGATGAGAGTTTAAGTTAGCAATAGTAACTTGAGGTAAATTCTTGATCAGTTCTGCAACCTGAACAACATTCCCTTTCACCGCCAGCATGGCTCCCGCGTCCAATTCCGGATCTTTTGGTGCAGCCATCGCTTGACCTCTAGCTTTGACCAGGAAAAAGTAATCTTCCTCACTCAAAACCCCCGCAGCCCATAAAGCTGTCAATTCTCCGAAGCTATGTCCAGCAACAAAATCTGGCTTAAACCCAGTTTGTTGAAGTATCTTGTACAGACCAACGCTAAAAGCTGCGATCGCCGGCTGTGCATAAGCTGTTAATTGTAATCTTTCTAACTGAGCAGCCTTTTGCTCTGAATCGAACACAGGAGCAGGGAAAACGACCTCAGAAAGGGGATATAAACCGTCTTGGCGCAATAAGCTGTCCATCTCAGCAAATGTCCGGCGCAAGTCAGGGAAGTTAATCAACAGTTCCCGCCCCATCTCCAAGTATTGGGAGCCTTGTCCAGAAAACAACGCTACCACCTTACCCTTTGTCACCATCCCAGTTTTGCGGTAGTAAATTCCTTGGGGATGCTCCCAGGATTCAGCTTGCGGTTTGTTTCTCAACCACTCAATACTTATTTGCAAAAAGTCGCAGGCTTGTGCTATTGAATCAGCAATAAACCCAACTCTGGCATGTGCAACAGGAATTTCTAAAGATTTACATGCCGAAATCAGTTCTGTATAATGCTGTTTTCCGGCATCGGATTGTAATTGAAGTCGGACTTCTTGACAGCGTGACAACAACTGCTCAGGTGTTGATGCAAATAAAAGCACCTGCTGGGAACTGTTGTGTAAACGATAAGGAAGATTGTGTTCGCTTTTGTATTCTTCTAAGACAACATGATAATTGGTTCCACCAAAACCAAAAGAACTTACCCCTGCACGTCTTGGGTGGTCATCGGCGTTAATCCAAGGTCTTGTTTCTGTATTTAAATAAAATGGAGAACTATCAATTTTCAGTTTCGGGTGCGGTTTGGTGATGTTAATCGTGGGCGGTAATACTTTATGGTGAAGAGCTAAAGCCGTTTTGATCAGACTTGCTGCACCCGCAGCCGCTTTCGTATGTCCAATCTGTGATTTGACAGTTCCGAGGGCAATATATTGTTTTCTAGGATTATTTTCGCCAAAAACTTCTTTTATTGATGCAAATTCGGTTGGATCTCCCACCATCGTCCCTGTACCGTGTGCTTCAATCAAACCGACACTCGCAGGTGAAAATCCTGCATCTTCATAAGCACGATGCAAGGCTTGGACTTGACCTTGTGGACTCGGTGCATAGATGCTTTTATACCGACCATCGCTGGAAGTGCCAATGCCTTTGATGACTGCATAGATTCGGTCATGATCTCGCTCGGCATCTTCAAGGCGCTTCAGCACTAACATTCCAACACCTTCACCCATCATCATCCCATCGGATTCTGCATCGAATGGTTTGACATTCTGGCTTGGGGAAACAGCAGGAGTTTTGCTAAAACACATATAAGCAAAAATCGAGTTGTCGGTGTCAACACCACCAGTCAGCATCATATCGGCTCGATGCTCAGTTAGTTCACTAATGGACATTTTGAGAGCACCTAATGAACTAGCACAAGCGGCATCTACTACACAATTAGTTCCTCCCAAATCCAGCCGATTGGCAATTCGTCCAGCAACTACGTTAGCGAGCATCCCAGGAAAGGCGTTTTCTTCCCATTGCACGTATGCGCTTTTGATTTTTTCGATTACTTTTTGCGTATCTTCATCAGATAAGCCGCTGCTTTTGAGGGCTTTTTCCCAAACCGGATATTGCAATCTCGCATTCAGTGGGGCCGCCAATTGCCTTGCTGTTGCTGCACCCAAAATTACGCCAGTGCGTTGACGATTAAACTGTCGAGATTCACCGTAACCCGCATCTTCAATTGCTGCTTTAGCAACAACCAGACTTAGTAATTGCGAAATATCTGTGACTTCTAGGATGTTGGGTGGAAGCCCAAATTCCAGCGGATTAAAGTCAATTTCTGGGATAAATCCGCCTCGTTTGCAGTAGGTTTTGTCAGGTGTTCTAGGGTTAGGATCGTAATAATCTTCTATATTCCAACGCGAAGGTGGGACATCTGTAATACAGTCAACTTTGTGAATAATTTTTTCCCAATATTCCTGTAAATTTTTGGATTGGGGGAATATCGAGGCCATTCCAACAATGGCAATATTACTTTGTTGCCTTCGTGTATTTACTTTGGTGGTTATGGGTGTCTTTTCAAGCATAACTTTTTTCACCTGGATGAGCTTGAGGAGGGATTTTTCACAGTTGCTCACTTCATCTTGCAACTGTGCCAAAACAGCTTCAACTCTAGAAGCAGCCATGACTTCATTTTCACTATTGTGCTAGTTAAATTGTCGATGTATTGAAAACTTTATTTTCTCATTACTTGAGGCAATCTGAAATTAAATTGAGGAGAAAATAATGCTGTTGACAAATAAGTTGTGGATGGGTTGAGCGGCTTCAGCTTGGATAGTTTCATACAGAAGACTTATCCTACTTCGGGTCATCCTATAAAATTGCCACTTGCGCTTATACTAGACTGGTTAGTTATAGATTGCAATTGATATGCAACTTCCACACAACTTGATCTATAGTGCTAGATAAAATGCTGGTTCATAATTTTATAGGTAGTTTCAAATTAACAGTGCTAAGTTTGAATTTGCTCATTTACCGATGGTGATTGGGTACATGAATCATCATCTAAATTGCAAGTTTCTATAGGATTAGGATCTTCATCTCTTTTCCTCATTATCGCCTGGCGCTGAGCAGCAGCTAATAGCTTTCGCTCAAGTTCACTAATACTAATTCCAAGCTCAGAAGCTGTTTTGGTTTTCCATTCTTCTAGCTCAAAATCATGATAATTGAGCCATTCATGCACCGCAAGGCGGGCCATCTCAGCTTTGCGAAGAGTCTGGCGAGCTGCATGAAAAATCAGCCGCTGGTTATCAAAGCTTGGCAATGAGAGCATGAATCGCTGTAGTTTCATTTTATCTTGGGTCTTTGGGGCGATCGCTGTCACTCACATAGCTATAAAACTCTTATTTATTAGTATCTCATACAGAAATAATTAATGATAAAAGTTGCATATAAATTGCATTTATCTTAGTTCATACAATTATTTTCAGCTACTGAAGCTGTTAATAGCATAATTCTTATAAAATTAATATTTTGCTGCACATCATTTATGTAAATAATTTGTGAGTTCTATAATTTATATGTATTAGCTACACAAGAGCAAAAATTATTACCAAAATATTTTACTAATCCATATATACATTTTCGAGGTTCATAAGCTGATTTTTATTTAACTTGGCAATTGGAAATATTTTATATAGAACCTCTATTTAACCTGTAACCCTATTGGCTACTAAAAGTATAATGTATAACAAGTGACATTAACTGCTGTAAGCAGCTTTCCTAGCATAATAGACAAGTCTTATCTGATGAATAACTGTGTATAAGAAAGTATCAAATAATAAAATGTCTTATATTTACATCTATCCAAAAGTTGATTTATTGTAAACTGATCTATATAGCAATCAATTAATTAATTTTTTTGGTAAAATTTTTATTTATAAAGAACAAGTTTTTGCAGCCATGTAAAGTTAGCCACTGGTAACTATATCTAAGGAATGAGAAATAATATGAGCAATCAAGTACATATTAAATATATTTTAAACCAAATCAATAGTTCCGAGACTATGTTGAAAAATGCGGACAAAATACGGTTAGTTATAAAAGTATAAAGCGACCAATCACAAACACTATTTTAAAGCTTTTGTATTGGTTGATAAACTAACTTTTTAGCATCAAGATTGTTGCATCTGGGTTGCAATTGAGTATCAAACAGTTTATCGTATATTATTAAATAAAGGAATTCCATACTGTTAGATTAGCAAAGTGGAGAGATGCAAAAGTTAGGAGAATATAAATATTAAATTCACCTGATTTACTAATCACTCTATATATTCTTAACCGCACAGTATGGCAATGCAACCTAATGCGATAAACCGTATTTGACAAAGCGTTCTGCATCATTTGACCTACATGAAACTATAAGGGCTTGCTGGCATGAGACTATCTGAGCTAGATCCACTCATACCGCTAACTGAATTAAGAGACGAACTTCTTAAGTTGCCAAAAGGTTACTCGTTTTACGAAGAAGAACTAGTGGATTTTTTATCCCGGCGAAGATGGCCTGAGAGCAATCGCCGCATTGACCGGACAACTTTCTGGCGGTGGAGAAATGACAATGGAATTGAGCATCAAAAAGTATTCAGCAGATTAGATATTTTGAAACTCTGCCAAATTTGCGATCACTATCGGATAGACGGAACTCGCAATGAATACTTAGCGATTATGAAAAAGAGCAAAGAGGCGGTATTAAACAAGTAAAGATACATCTGGTTGAATGTATAAAGTACCAAATAGCTCTACTAAAAGCTAATTTTACTAACGGGATGGATACTTTTTCGATAGTTCCATCCTCCGAGCTTTTTCTTTGCCAACAATTTAGACCCGACGTTATCAGGCAATGCTATCAAGTGTACTTTATCTTCTGTCTAGCTTGAAAGTCTACTTTCATTCTACGTTTTCATGACACATGGGCATATCTTGCATAGAGTGAGAAATCCGGGTGTTATGTGTGTTGTTCAAGTTGTTTTAAATCAGCAAAATAACGCAGTCAGTAATTCAAAACTTCAACTTCAAAATACAACAACCTAATGGCGAGCAGTATGGCTGCTTGCTACATGTAAATTACAGCATTTTTTGAGGGTGGAAATTACCCACCCCACAATTTATGGTCTATTGATTTGAAAAACACTGTAAATGCATGAGTAGCGTAGATGTAAACACAAGTCTAATCGCCGATTAGAACTTTAAAAACAGCTTGTCGTTAGACATCGCTAACTTAGAAAACATGATTATGGTACACAAACAAAAGCAATCGTTTACAAAACCTGTAGGTTGGCCGTCGATAATTATGGCAGCTGCGATCGCTGTAGCAACTGGTACAATTTTTATTTACAGCTTTTCACGAATTAAAACCTCTATCTCTATATTGAACCCTCCAGCACCTACCCCAAGCAGTTCTCCTACCATGACTGCTGTTGCTGCTTTAGGACGTTTAGAACCGCAAGGAGAGGTTATTCGTCTGTCTGCTCCCAATTCTCAAGCGGGTGTTCGAGTTGCAAAACTCTTGGTGAACAAAGGAGACAGAGTGCGTCGAGAGCAAATAGTTGCAATTCTTGACAGTTATGATACTCGTCTTGCAGCTTTAGAAAAAGCCCGAAAACAAGTTTTAGTTGCTCAAGCAAGTTTCAACCAAGTAAAAGCGGGAGCAAAAGCCGGAGATATCTCTGCACAAAGAGCAACCATCGCTCGCCTAGAAGCTGAGTTAAACGGTGAAACTTCTGCACAACAAGCAACTATCGCTCGCATAACAGCAGAATTGCGTAATGCTGAAAGCGAAAATCAGCGATATCAGCAATTATATAAAGAAGGTGCAATTTCATCTTCCGATTCAGACACTAGACGTTTACGAGTCGAGACTGTTCAACAGCAACTCAACGAAGCTAAAGCTTCACTTAACCGTACTGTCGAAACTATTCAAAAGCAGTTAAGCGAAGCCAAAGCCAGGCTCAAGAGTATTGCTGAAGTCCGTCCTACCGATATACAAGCAGCACAAGCTGATGTTGACAGTGCGATCGCCTCAGTGAAACAGGCTCAAGCAGACTGGGATTTAAGTGTTGTGCGATCGCCTTTAAGCGGACAAATCCTGAAAATTAATACTTGGCCCGGAGAAGTTATTGGTACTACGGGAATAGCTGATTTAGGTCGCACACAGCAGATGTATGCAGTAGCAGAAGTCTATGAAACTGATATCAAAAAAGTGCGTATAGGTCAGTCTGCTACTATTACTAGCGATGCTTTTTCAGGTAAATTGCGAGGAACAGTCACAGATATTGGTTTGCAAGTTGGTAAACAGAATATCTTCAGTAACAATCTACAATCAGAGACGGATAACAAAGTAGTTGATGTAAAAATTCGCATCACTAACTTAGCAGATAATCAACAAGTTGCTGCATTAACTGAATTACAGGTACAGGTAATTATTGATACGGTAGGGAATGGGGGATGGGGAATAGGGGATAGGGAATAATGACATTGCACTTTCAGTATTTTTAGCAATAATCTAATTTGCATCACTTGGGGTTTAGAAGATGATTCTCAATATACCTCTGGCTTGGCTACAGCTATCAAGACAAAAAGTTCGCTTTCTTGTAGCTTTAGCTGGTATTGCTTTTGTCGCAGTTTTGATGTTTATGCAAATTGGTTTCCAAGATGCCCTCTATGCCAGTGCTACCCAGCTACATAAGAATCTCCAAGGAGATTTATTTATCATCAGTGCCCAATATAAATCTTTGACGTCCAATCAAAGCTTTCCACGCTGGCGTTTATATCAGGCATTAAGTGTTGATGGTGTGGAATCAATTAGCCCCTTATACATGCAATTTGCCAAGTTAAAAAATCCCATTAATGGTCTAAAGTTTCCACTATATGTGATTGGTTTTGATCCGGTCAAATCGATTTTTAAATCTCCAGAAATTCAGCAAAATTTTCAGCTATTACAAAATCCTAGGATAGTCTTATTTGACCGCGCTGCTAGACCGGAATTTGGAGCGATCGCTAAAGATTTTGAGCAAGGGAAAAATGTGAATGTTGAAATATTCAGCTACACCGCATTAATTGGTTATAGAGTTAAAGTTGGCGGCTTATTTAGCTTAGGGCCTTCCTTTGGAGTTGATGGCAATTTAATCGTTAGTTCCTCAACTTTCCTCCGCATATTCCAAGACCGCTCGGTACAAAATATAGATATTGGATTAATTACACTCAAATCCGATGCCGATCCACAAAAAGTTGTAGCAACTTTATCAGCCAACTTACCTGAAGATGTTGTAGTTGTTAGCCGCGAGGATTTTATTACATTGGAAAAAAACTATTGGACTCTGAGAACACCGATTGGATTTGTGTTTAATCTGATGGTAATAATGGGGTTTGTTGTTGGTGTAATAGTTGTTTATCAAATTCTTTATAGTAATATTTCCACTCATTTAGCTGAATATGCAACCTTAAAAGCAATGGGCTTTAAAAACAAATATCTGCTAAGTGTAGTTTTTCAACAAGCTTTAATTTTAGCATCTCTAGGTTATATTCCAGGTTTTGTTATATCTGTAGCTCTATATGATGTGGCAAAAAATGCTACTAAATTACCAGTTACTATGAGCTTAGATAAGGCAGCTATAGTGCTGATTTCTGCAATTTTAATGTGCTTAACTTCGGGATTCTTCTCTACTAATAAACTGCGAAAAGTAGATCCAGCTGATATCTTTTAAATTGATGTGTGTCTTTCTAAAAAAAAATGAAATTAAAATCTATTATTGACATCAAAAACCTCAATCAATATTTTGGTAAAAAAACATTGCGAACTCAGATTTTATTTGATATTAATCTGACGATTAAATATGGTGAAATTGTAATTATGACTGGCCCATCCGGCTCAGGAAAAACAACTTTACTGACTTTGATTGGTGGGTTACGTTCTGTCCAAGAGGGAAGCCTTGAATTTCTGGGTAGGGAACTTCATGGAGCCAGTAATGAGCAGTTAGTCAAAGTACGTCGCCACATTGGCTATATTTTCCAAGCTCACAACTTGCTGGATTTCTTAACAGCCCGACAGAATGTCCAAATGTCTCTTGAATTACACAAAAATATTTCCGAATCAGAAGCTTGCAGTAAGTCAGAAGCTATGCTAGAGGCGGTTAAACTAGGGAATAGAGCTAATTACTATCCGCATGATCTCTCAGGAGGGCAAAAACAACGCGTAGCTATTGCTCGTGCTTTAGTAAGTCATCCTAAATTAGTATTAGCTGATGAACCCACTGCTGCTTTAGATAGCAAGTCAGGTCGAGATATTGTTAACCTGATGCAGCAATTAGCTAAAGAACAGAATTGCGCCATTTTAATGGTTACTCACGACAACCGAATTTTAGATGTTGCTGATCGGATAATTCACATGGAAGATGGTCAGCTGGCTCCTCATAACTAAACAGGACTTACGCAAGTGTCATATTTTTAACGCCAGAGGTTGTCCAGAGTCAAAGGTCAAAAGTCCAAAAAACCTTGATTCTTGACCCTTGACCCTTGACCCTTGACCCTTGACCCTTGACTCTTATACCAGAAGCCTTGGTGCCAGTTGCGTAAGTCCTACTAAATTTGTTCTTATTCAGTAAAAATATTCCTGAAGTCTGGGGTAAAACATGTCTAAAGGATGAGGCTATATCTTCACAGAATAAGATATTTTTGATATTGTATATACAATTTTAATACTGTTATCAAAATCATGATGTTTCCAAGCTTAAATAATTCGTAATTATGATCTTATGGGAGAAAATTAATTTTAAAGATTATCATCTAGTCAAACCAAGCGATCGCTTACATTAGTTAAGTCCATCTAGTAAGTAATTCCCAATTGGAAATTCTTCCATAACATGGTAAAAGATTTTGTTTTCTGCCTCCAAGAAGCAGCTTTATACCTGATATTTAAAAAGTCTTGGACACCTAAACAACCTTCAGAATGTTACGTGAATCCTCCTTGTGGATGTACCAATCCAGGCAAAAACCTCAAGTGTGAAGATTGTCCCTATCTTGAGGCTTGCTTATCTAGTTGCAGGCTTGAACAAGCTTATAGGAATGGCAATAAAAAAAGCGGAAACGCTCACGATTCCAGCCATTTGCAATTGCTTGCTCCATTAAAGTCTAGGTTGCTGGATTAAAGAGTAGGATTTGAGGCGGCGTTTACAGACTCTGGCTTCATTTGTTCCAAAGCGCTCTGTTAGCGCAGCGATAGCGGGGAACGAGCGTCACTTTTCAAGTTATCTCTCTTCAAGTCGGTAAACCAGCCCATAGTGCTTTCTCCCCAACGCACTGGCTCCTTATCAGCTACTAACGTTAGCGTCTCGTAGAGAAAGGAATCTCTGTTTACACCACTTACTCTTTAGGGTTTCTCTTCAGCAAAACTGCCTTCTTACTCTCCCTTATGACTTCTTTTACCTTTTAAAGCTTGCTACTCACATACTAAATTTTCAAAAAAAAATTGTGATTAAGGACACGTATATCTTGTGTTTATGATCACATTTTGTAAAATTGTATAGACTATATCATCATTCCAATCACCCATACAGCAATGATAAATGTCATAACTTGATTTGAATGAGTTGCTCAGACATTTTTTGGTGATAACTTGGCGGCTCACATTAGTTTACGTAATTCCTGCGATGAAGGTTCTGTCAAAAATTTCATGGGTATAGTTTCAACAATAAATAAGCTGACATCAAATCAAGTCCCTATACTTAATGATTGCAGTTCCCAAAAGCTGCTTAAGTACTTTGAAAATTCCTGGGAACTTGAAGAAAGACTCATGAAAACTTTGATCAGGGAAGACATCTTCTATCTCAACCCTGATCCTTTAAGAAATCGTCTAATTTTTTATCTTGGTCACTCAGCTGTTTTTTACATCAACAAGTTAATTGGCGTTGGTTTAATAGAAAATCGGATTAATTCACAATACGAAAATATATTTGAAATTGGAGTTGATCCAGAGACACCAGGAGAACTTGATGCAGCTATAAGAGAGTTTAGCTGGCCTGATGTAGAAAAAGTTTGGCAATATAGAGATAAGGTACAGGAGGCAATTACAGAAGTTATTCAAAATACTTCCTTGCACTTGCCCATTCATCAAGAGCATCCTTTTTGGGCTTTGCTGATGGGAATAGAGCATAGTCGCATTCACTTTGAAACCTCTTCTGTGTTGCTACGTCAGTTACCTGTTGAGTGCCTAGAACGTCCCCAAGAGTGGAATTACGCACCTAGTAATGATGAAATTCCTAACAATGAAATGCGTTCAATTCCAGGTGGTGTAGTGAAACTGGGAAAATCCAAAGGTGATTTGACCTACGGTTGGGATAGTGAGTATGGCGATCGCACTGTTGAGGTGAAACCGTTTTTGGCGAGTAAGTATCTAATCACCAACGGAGAATTTCTCAATTTTGTTCAAGCTGGTGGCTACAAAAATTCAGACTACTGGAATGCTGAATCTTGGAATTGGAAGCAACTTTATAATGTACAACATCCCAAATTCTGGATTCCCTTTAAGGATGGCTACCGCTATCGAGCCACATTTGACGAAATAGACTTACCCCTAGATTGGCCTGTAGAAGTCAACTACTACGAAGCGATCGCATTTTGTCGCTCTCAAGGCTCACAAATCCGCTTAATGACCGAAGCCGAATGGAATCAAGCCTTACTAACCTCTGTTGATAACCATTCATCAACTAACTATAATCTCAATTTACAATTCATTTCCCCCAGTCCAGTGGGGATGTTCAAACCAGCCAATAGTACTTGTGGTCTTTATGATCTCAGAGGAAATGTCTGGGAATGGCTGGGAGATACCTTCAATTCCCTACCAGGATTTCAACCTCATCCACTTTACGAAGACCAAGCAGCACCTTTTTTTGATGGCAAACATCAGATGATGCTAGGCGGCTCTTGGGCGACTAATGGTTCAATGGCATTGCCAACCTATCGCAACTGGTTCCGCCCCTACTTTTATCAACACGCTGGTTTTAGAATTGCTCAAGATTTGCAAGCTGTGTAATCAAACTTAGACACATTTTTCTTTTTTTGAAGTATTATTTAATTCAGTGACGCCAAAATTTTCTCCATCTAGAGCATAACAAAGAATCAACTAGAAAATGTCCATACGGACTTTAACAACTCTTGATAATTCTTGTCAAGAATCATTGGACACACTTTCCTTTTCTTGAAGTATTATTTAATTCAGTGACGCCAAAATTTTCTCCATCCAGAGCATAACAAAGAATCAACTAGAAAATGTCCATACAAACTTTAACAATTCTTGATAATCATTATCAAGAATCAAATGATGATGTCATTCAAGGACTAACACAAACCCCAAAAAGTCTACCACCCAAATATTTTTACGACGATCGTGGTTCTCAACTTTTTGAAGAAATTTGTGATTTACCAGAATACTATCCAACACGAACAGAAGCGTGGATTTTGAGCCAATACGCCGATGAAATTGCTCAAATCACAGGTAGTTGTGAATTAGTAGAATTAGGTAGCGGTAGTTCCACTAAGACTCGTATTTTGTTGGATGCTTATCAAAAAATGGCAGATGACTGTAGATATCTACCTATCGATATCAGTGGGGGAATTCTCAAAACCAGTGTTGTAGAGTTACAACAAAAATACCCTGATTTTTCTATTCAGGGATTACTAGGAACTTACGAACAAGCCTTAACCCATCTAAAATCAAGCTCTTCGCAGTCGCGGATGATTTTCTTTCTGGGAAGTTCTATGGGTAACTTTACCCGACAAGAATCCGACCGTTTTTTGAGCCAAGTTGCTCACGCTTCTAAACCAGGAGATTACTTTCTTCTTGGCATTGATTTACAAAAACCGCAAGAAATTTTAGAAGCAGCCTATAACGATAGTCAAGGAATAACAGCTGCTTTTAATTTGAATATGCTATCCCATTTGAATTGGCGTTTCCAAGGTAATTTTAATCTCGATTTCTTCACTCATCAAGCAATTTATGATCAAGTTGATCATCAGATTGAAATGTATCTCCATTGCCAAGAAAATCATTCTGTATCTCTAGATATTCTCAATTTAAAAACCTCGTTTCAAGCTGGGGAAAGTATTCTCACTGAAATTTCTCGCAAGTTCGATTTAGCAATCATCCAAAAACAACTTGAAGTACAAAAACTTCAAACCTTGAAAATTTGGACAGATCCTCAAAACTGGTTTGGATTAATTCTTTGCCAAGCTCAATAACTTTTCTCATAACTTCAAAAGGCTCTACCAGTTTTCAAGGTAACTATGGAATCAATTTGGAACACGCTGAAAAATCTCAATTACTCTGGTATCCCCATCGCTAAAATAGCGGTTGTGATCATCGTACTGACTCTAACACAGGTTTTAAGGCGGCTTTTTGTTGCAGTCATTATTAAAAGCATAGAGCGTCTAACTAGCAAAACTAAAAGCAAACTTGATGATGAGCTAATTACAGTTATCAAGCCTTCTTTAGGCTGGCTGATTTTCATTGGTGGACTATGGTTTTCAAAAGTCATTTTGGCAGATGAATTAGGGCCTCAATTGAGCGAAACAATTGGTAGAACGCTCAATCTTTTGGTAATTTTCATAATTGCATACATTGTTTACCGAGGCTCTTCCATTTTAGGACAGATAATTGCTAACGTGGTATTGCACACGGAAACTGAGTTAGATGAATTACTCAGACCCTTGATGCCAAAGATTTTTCAAGCAGTAGCAATTATCGTACTGACCATCAAAATCAGTGAGATATTTTTAGGACAATCAGCAGCCGCACTTGTTGGTCTATTGGGAGGAGCAGGAATTACTTTAGGCTTGCTCTTCAAAGACATTGTTTATGATTGGTTTTGTACACTTATTATCTACTCCGATCATCTATATCGAGAAGGGGACTGGGTGGGAGTATCAGGAGTAGATGGTTTTGTGCAGATCCTAAACATTGGATTTAGAACCACAACGTTGCATATAGTTAAGTGGGGTTCTATCATGAAAATGCCCAATTCTAAGATGATTTCTGGAATCGTTGACAATTGGTCACAAAATTCTGGGAAAGAATTAAAGTGGGGAATTAATTTAGTTCTCAAAATAGACGGGATTTCGGCACGAAAAACAGCCAAAATTTGTGATGCTATTCAAGAAATTCCCAAGTCTATACCTGGGTTTTCTCCATCATGTACAGTTCGTTTCACCAAAATTGAACAAAATTCCCGCATCATTGAAGTTATGGCATTTGTTAATGATGACAATCTCTATTTTTCCGCCGAAAAGCAATTAAATTTATGCATTTTGGAACTATTAGAGCAAGAGGGAATTGATTTCCTACATGTGCAATTAGAAACAACCCCAGAAGATTATAGACAAACTACGACAGCAAGTAATAATTGAAGATCAATCTTAATGTCATCTGTCATTTGTAAATACTTTTGACTAATGACAAATGACGCATGACATCCCTCATGAATGATTGTGCAATTTAAATGTGTTCTAGCTGATCATTGCAAAGATAATCAGACTCGTAATCAAACCATCGAACAAAGAGTGAAAATTATGGCAGAAGATACAATTTTGCGAAAGTCTATCTCTTTAGAAGATTTGACTCCACTTCTGACTCAGGCGCAAGATATTAATTACTGGCGTAGTCTTAACCCAAATTTAACTATTTCTGATAATCCCTTTGCCGATTTTCAAGATTCTAGCGATATTAGCAAGAAGAGGCTAAATGACTACACTTTACAACTGCGAGAAGAAGGGTATTTTCAAACCAATCAATTAATTCCTTCTGCCACTATTCAGGAAATGAATGAGTGTATTAATCAGGTAAGAAAGGCTGGTTTTCCACCAATTTTTGCTCTTGTATATGATGTTTTCTATCAAGTATTTGACTACTTTAACCCCATCTTGGAAGGAGTTCTTGGCTCAGGCTATAAGCTAATTCCCAATTTCTGGGTTTACTACATAGATACTGTTGATACTGGCAAGGGATTTGAACCTCATCGTGACGCAGAGTATACAAATACCATCGACGCTAATGGTATGCCTACAGTACTGACTATTTGGATTACCATTACTGATGCTAATCCTTTGAATTCATGCATGTATATATTACCTTTGAATCGCGATCCTCAATATGCTGAAGCTATTACAGACTTAAGTACACCAGCTAATCAATTTGCTTTAGAGGATGTTAGAGCATTACCTACAAAAGCTGGAGTTCTTTCATGCTGGAATCAGTATGTTTTTCACTGGGGTAGTCGCAGTAGTAAACGTGCTGAGGAACCAAGAATTAGCTATGCTGCTTATTGCCAAAAAGGAGAAAGCTTACCTATCGATGATGTGATGATTAATATTCCATCATCAATTGATTTTAAAACTAGATTGGGCTTGATTGCTAGAGGACTATATCGCTATTCTTATGCGAGTTTTGAAGAATCAAAAGAAGCCGAGCCAGTTTTACATTTTCTCAAACAACAGATGGCAAACCTGGAGAAAGGCGTAGCCATAGGGATAAAACAATAGTTATAGGACTTACGCAACTGGCACACAAGGCTTCTGGTATAAGAGTAAAGGGTCAAGGGTCTTTGACTGTGGACAACCTCAACGAAAAAAATATGACACTTGCGTAAGTCCTGAGTTATTCTGAGTATTTTAAGGCAGTAGGCTGGCAGAATTTACATCCAAAAATAACGTTGCTTGGGGTTGTTGACGCAAAATCGAAGCTGGATAGTCTGTACTTATAGACCCCTGCAATATCTCCTTCACCACATCTGCTTTGCGTTTTTCTGGCGCTAAGCAGAGAATTTTTTTGGCTGAACAAATCATCGGGATTGTTAGAGTAAAAGCGTATTGCGGCACAGTTTCCAGATTCGGGAAATGACCTGTACGTACCTGTTGCTGACGATTCACGGTATCTAGTTTAACTAGTTTTACACTGTAAGGATCTTGAAAATCTGCTACAGACGGATCATTAAAAGCCAAATGTCCATTTTCGCCAATACCGAGACAGCATAAGTCAATTGGTTGTGCTTGCAGTAGTTTAGTGTAGCGATCGCATTCTGTCACAGGTTGCAATGTATCACCTTCTATATAGTGAAATTTTTTTGGAGCAACCCGCTTTTCTACACGTTCTCGCATATATCGCCGGAAACTTGCAGCATGATCAGCAGCAATTCCTAAATATTCATCTAAATGAAACAAAGTAATCCGTGACCAATCTAAACCACCCAATGCGACTAAAACATCAAGAAATTGGATTTGGGAGTTACCTGTTGCTAACAAGACAGCGGCTGTATCCTGTTGTGTGAGAACGTTCTGTAAATAATTTTGTGCAATTTCGGCAACCTTCTGTGCCATTTCGACTTCAGAGTTGTAAATATGCACTAGTAGTTCATCAACGCGAAAAAAGTTTGTAGCAGCTGGCATGTGCTTACACATTCGGGGAGTATTGCAGAATGGAGGTTAGCGGACTCGAACCGCTGACATCCTGCTTGCAAAGCAGGCGCTCTACCAACTGAGCTAAACCCCCATAAAATTAAAAAAGCAGATAATCTTATTTGCCTTCGCTATTCTAACTTATATTGTTCCGTTGTCAAACAGATGAACTCAGAAAACATCCAAGTTGTTGCAGCACTGTATAAATTTGTCAAATTGCCAGATTTTGCCCAAAAACGAGATTCCTTGTTGTCTTACTGTCAAGCGCAAGGTGTCAAGGGGACAATTTTACTAGCAGAAGAAGGCATTAACGGAACGATCGCAGGTTCGCGTCAGGCGGTTGACTCTGTTCTCTGTTTTCTGCGTTCTGACCTGCGTTTTGTAGACCTAGAACATAAAGAATCTTATACTGATACCCCGCCATTTGAGCGGATGAAGGTGCGGTTAAAGCCAGAAATCGTTACTCTGGGTTTGCCTGAAGTTGACCCCAATGAGCAAGTTGGTACCTATGTCAATCCCCAAGAATGGAATGATTTAATTTCTGATCCAGAAGTAACTGTGATTGACACCCGCAACGATTATGAAGTGCATATCGGCACATTCCAAAGAGCGCAAAATCCCAAAACTGACTCATTTCGAGAATTCCCGGAATATGTTCGCCACCACCTCGATCCAACTAAACACAAAAAGGTTGCGTTGTTTTGTACTGGCGGTATTCGCTGCGAAAAAGCTTCATCCTTTATGCTTGCCCAAGGATTCACCAAAGTCTATCATCTCAAAGGCGGTATTCTCAAGTATTTGGAGCAAGTCCCAGCAGCAGAAAGTTTATGGGAAGGAGAATGTTTTGTCTTTGATAATCGGGTAGCTGTTAGTCATGGTTTGGAAGAAGGAAGTTATGAGTTATGTCTCAATTGTGGGCATCTAATTTCTGAACAAGATAAAATGTCTTCCAAGTATGAAGAAGGCATTTGCTGTGCATATTGTTTTGATAGCTTAACTGAGGAAAAAAGAGCGCGTCAGCAACAAAAATGGCGACAGATTCAGTTGAAGGGGAATGGGGGATAGGGCATGGGGG
>NZ_JADEXR010000263.1 GCF_015206995.1 aff. Roholtiella sp. LEGE 12411
ACATATACCTTTGTGTCATTGGGGATTGGGAATTGGGAATTGGGGATTGGGGATTGGGCATTGGGGATTGGGGATTGGGCATTGGGAATTGGGAAGTGGGGATTGGGCATGGGGAATTGGGGATTGGTGAGATTAGTTGCCTGTCATCTCTACTAGTCAGTATATCGGCGAGGTGTATAAAGCCAGACATTACCATCACTACGTCTGATTGTGCGAGTTTTCGTTGAACCGATGAGAATAATTGTTCGCATATCGGCTGCTGTTGGTGTTAGCTGCTCAAGCGCGATCGCCTTAACTGTCTGTCCTGATCTGCCAAGATTCCTTGCCAGCACTACTGGTGTATCTGGTGTTCGATAGTGCAGCAAAATATTTATCGCTTGTGCTAATTGCCAAGTACGCTCTTTGGAAACAGGATTATAGAAGGCAATTACAAAATCAGCTTGGGCAGCAGCGGCAATTCGTTGTTCAATAATAGACCAAGGTTTCAAGATGTCTGAGAGGGAAATAGCACAGAAGTCATGCCCAAGGGGAGCACCGATGGCCGCCGCCGCCGCTTGCATGGCTGAGATGCCGGGTGCAACCTGAATGTCGATACTGTCCCATTCGGGTTTAGCATCGCGATCAAGTACTTCAAAAACTGCTGTTGCCATTGCATAGATACCGGGGTCGCCAGAGGAAACCACCGCTACATATCGCCCCGCTGCTGCCAAATCAAGCGCCATCCTGGCCCGTGCTTCTTCTTCGCGATTGTCAGATTCATGTCGTTGCTTGCCATCACCCAGAGAACCAACTAAATCTAGGTAAGTTTTGTAACCCACTAGGTCAGTTGCTGATTTGAGTATTTCTTTTACTTGGGGAGACATCCACTGTGATGCACCAGGGCCCGTGCCAATAATCGCTAACCGCCCGCGTGGCTGACCGATGGTGCTGGGGTCAATTGGTTCGGGAGCAATGGCGATCGCAATGTGGGGAGAAACAGAGAGGGGCAGAGTGGGGGATGTACCTGTGGCGGCGATCGCTGCTGCTTGGGCAAGGCTATAACCTTGTGATAGGGAGCTTTTTAGTTGATTCGGGGTGAAAAAGCGAGTAGGCACTCCCAAGGCGCTAGCAACGGCATGGATGGCTGGGTCGGTAGCGGTGCTGATGGGTGCAAATATCCCTGCGACGGATGCGGGCGCAAGTTCGGCATCAACTAGTAACTGCTGCACTAAAGCTATTGCTTCATTTTCATAGCCAATGATGTCGCTGATGGCGATCGCTATTGTTGCTGGATGATAAACTAAGCAGCTGGATGTAGGAGTCACCAAGCGTTCTGTAATCTGAATGGTCAAATCTCCGTTGGGGTCAATGGGTAGTTGACTATTGCTCAACCAAGGCGCTGTACCCTCTAGCTTCAGTTGCGCTCCAGCTAACAAATCTGAGATAAATTTCTTCGCATCATCTGAGTTGGCTAAATGGTATCCAGGGGGAGGCGACAACAGTGCTGTGCGAAAACGCAAGTCGCCTGTGGTTGTGATTGCGGGTTTAACATCCAGTACCTCGGCAATGCGGCGTGCTAAGTCGTTTAGCCCATTGAGTCCACCCAAAAGGGGAACAACAGCACTACCATCCTCAGCTACAGCTAGCACAGGCGGTTCCTGTCGTTTATCTGAGAGCATGGGAGCTAGGGTTCTAATTAGAATACCAGTGGCACAAATACCAATCAGCGGCGTTCCCTCAGCAAATAACTCTCGCAGGGTCTCGCCAAAGTTCGTGAAGCTGACATCAACCCCAGATGTGCGACCCGCTAAACCGTATAGTGTCGCTCCTGGTAGGACGCTGATCATTTTGCGTGCTACTGCCACACTGTTTTGACCTAATACTACAATGGCGGGTGCTATCTTTGTCATCATAAAGAGTTATTAAACTTGATAGATATACTTGTTGACATCCTCCTCAGCCTCAAGTCGTGGGGATTCCAATCTAATCAAACAGAGTTAACTGTATGAATTCTTGGCGGGTTGACGCTTCACAGGATGCTGCTAGCTTTGCGATAGTCTGACGCTTTCCTCCACGTCCGTTTTGAGTTTCCGAATGTCCTCCGGCAACTTTAATATTAACTGCGGCGTTTACTTTCTCTCCAGTGCTGAGGGTTGCAAAGGTGGTTATCCCTAAGTCCATACCAACAGCATTGTCTAGTTGTGGCAAGGGTGATGATTGAATCTCTACCACAAAGCTCACAAAATACCGCCCTGCTGCATCCTTAATATTCTTGAAGTTAACGGGGAAGGCGACCACGTTCACTTACTGGTTGAGTACCCCAGGGCAAACGCATCTTAATGAGCTTGACAAAATATGACTTATGTGATTTTAAAAAGCTCGCCCCACAGATAGGGCGATCGCAAAAGAATACGATGGCGCAAGGTGATATCCTCAAAAATGATTTGGAAAAAAGTATAAAACTGTAGCATCAAAAAGTGAAGCTGAAGCCCAAAATTACAGTTGCAGACTACTTTGCTGATTTGTCAGATCTAAGAGTAGAGCGCACCAAACAGCATGAGTTAATTGATCTCATCACCATCGCCATTTGTGCAGTCATTTGTGGAGCAGATAATTGGGTAGCAATAGAGATTTACGGTTATGCAAAGCGAAAGTTGTTACAACAGTTTTTAAAATTACCAAATGGCATACCTTCCCATGATACTTTTGCCAGAGTGTTTGCCCGGATTGATCCCGAACAGTTTCAACAGTGTTTTCTCAATTGGATAAAATATTATAGGTTTAAGTAATAAGATTAGCGATCGCCCTTTATAAGTTATATCTCGAAAGCAATCGAATGGTATTGGACGAATTCGTTTGCAGGGAAAAACCCTCACCGCCTATAAATTTGCCTAAATTAGATGCGTTTGCCCTGAATTATACGCCAGGGCAAACGCATCTAAAGTACTCTTGATCACGACCGATATTAAGAACCAACGAAAAAATCTTTCCTTTCGCGTTTGATTATTTTTAAAGCCCCAAAGCGATGCCTGCGGCGGGCTACGCCAACGCCTAAATTTTTCGCAATAAGCAAGAGCTAATGATATTATTTTTAAGTCTATTGAGAATAGACTTTGTTTATTGACATGATGCGGCCGCCCTGGATTACTATATCTGCTCGAGTAATTTTGTAAATTATAGATAATCAGTAATTAGTAATTAGAAATAAACTCTGAAACCTCTGTACAAATTACATTTCCAAATCCTCTTAATATCTCTAAAATAAAGGTAGTTAGAGAAAACGGGTGTCATTTGACCAGCTTGACCCATATATATAATATGCGAATAATTACGTATGAATTACTCGTCAGCGCGACAATATTTTTACCAAGAGATTCAGCAGCCTGACGAGCATATTGACCTTGCAAAAGCAGCTTTGTATATTGCACAGGAAGAATATCCCAATCTAGACCCAGAGGAATACATCAACGCTCTCGATAGAATGGCAATAGAGCTACAAGAACGCTTGCCTACCTCACGATATCCTCTGCGGATAATTCAAAGTATTAATCAGTATCTCTACAATGAATTGGGATTTGCTGGTAATGAAAAGTACTACTCTGACCCACGTAACAGCTTTTTCAATGATGTGATTGACCGCCGAGTGGGAATTCCGATTACATTGGCATTGGTTTATATGGAGGTCGCTCGCAGAGTTAACTTCTCAATGGTGGGTGTAGGGATGCCAGGACATTTCTTAATCCGCCCAAATATTCCAGATATAGAGATTTTTGTTGATGCCTTCAATGGTGGTGAAATAATGTTTGCACAAGATTGCCAGGAAAAGCTTTCTCAAATTTATCAGCAACCCATGACGCTGCAACCAGGATTTTTAGCAGTAGTCAGTCATCGGCACTTCTTGGCAAGGATGCTAACAAATCTGAAATATATTTACCTTAGACAACAAGAGTTAGAAAAAACTTTAGCAGCAGTTGAACGAATTTTATTGCTGTTTCCCGGCGTGTCCCTAGAAATACGCGATCGCGGTCTTCTGTGCTATCAACTCGGTCATTACTCCCAAGCTGTAGATGACTTACAAAGTTATCTAGTAAAGATTCCTGATGCTGAGGATGCATCTGTGATTCGGCAGTTACTTTCTAAGTTGGGTAAAGACGGTTAAGAGACTGGGGATGGGGGATGGGGGATGGG
>NZ_JADEXR010000264.1 GCF_015206995.1 aff. Roholtiella sp. LEGE 12411
CAAGGGAGCTTTCACGCCACTTGCGGGTGAGCCTTGTACCTTTAGTTCCCCCAGCAAGACTGCCTCTTATCAAACGCCTACAGCGGCTTCCAGAGAATCGGTTTTTCTCGCCCCTATCTTGAATAGTTAATCGGTGTTCTAGCAGAGAAGACGCCAGGAAAGCCGAGAATTTCTAGAGTGTGCGTAACAACAACTAATGCGAATTGTTCTGTTCCCAGCGTTAGCGCTAGCGAAGAACCAGCGTCAAGTTTTACGTCTAGACTCATCCGACAAACACAACCAAACAGGACTTGGAGAATCAACAACAATGGCAAATTCCGTTTTAAATCTATCTGACCTCAACGGTAGCAACGGCTTCGTGATTAACGGCATTAATGAGCGTGACTTCTTAGGCGGTTCCGTCAGCAGTGCCGGAGATATCAACGGCGACGGCTTCGATGACCTGATTATCGGGGCATTTCGTGCCGACCCCAACGGTCAGGTTGATGCAGGGTCAAGCTACGTGGTGTTTGGCACTAATAGTGGCTTTAGTGCCAGCCTCAACGTTTCCTCACTCAATGGCAGCAACGGCTTCGTGATTAACGGCAATGCAGGTGACGAATCAGGCAACTCCGTCAGCAGTGCAGGAGATATCAACGGCGATGGCTTCGATGACCTGATTATTGGGGCATCAGATGCCGACCCCAACGGTCAGGTTGATGCAGGGTCAAGCTACGTGGTGTTTGGCACTAATAGTGGCTTTAGTGCCAGCCTCGACCTCTCCTCTCTAAATGGCAGCAACGGCTTCGTGATTAACGGCAATGCAGGTGACGGCTCAGGCATATCTGTCAGCAGTGCAGGAGATATCAACGGCGACGGCTTTGATGACCTGATTATCGGGGCATACCGTGCGTCCCCCAACGGTCAGGATAGAGCCGGGTCAAGCTACGTGGTGTTTGGCACTAATAGTGGCTTTAGTGCCAGCCTCGACGTCTCCTCACTCAATGGCAGCAACGGCTTCGTGATTAACGGCATTAATAGGTTTGACTTATCAGGCTTCTCCGTCAGCAGTGCCGGAGATATCAACGGCGACGGCTTTGATGACCTGATTATCGGGGCAAGATATGCCGACCCCAACGGTCAGAATAGTTCCGGGTCAAGCTACGTGGTGTTTGGCACTAATAGTGGCTTTAGTGCCAGCCTCGACCTCTCCTCTCTAAATGGCAGCAACGGCTTTGTAATTAACGGCATTAATGTTGGTGACTTATCAGGCACCTCCGTCAGCAGTGCAGGAGATATCAACGGCGACGGCATTGATGACCTGATTATCGGGGCAAGAGGTGCCGACCCCAACGGTCAGGTTGATGCAGGGTCAAGCTACGTGGTGTTTGGCACTAATAGTGGCTTTAGTGCCAGCCTCGACGTCTCCTCACTCAATGGCAGCAACGGCTTCGTGATTAACGGCATTAATGCAGGTGACAACTCAGGCTTCTCCGTCAGCAGTGCAGGAGATATCAACGGCGACGGCATTGATGACCTGATTATCGGGGCAAGATATGCCGACCCCAACAGTCAAGAGAGAGCTGGGTCAAGCTACGTGGTGTTTGGCACTAATAGTGGCTTTGGTGCTGGCTTCGACCTCTCATCCCTGCATGGCAGTGAGGGCTTTGTAATTAACGGCATTAATGCAGGTGACAACTCAGGCACCTCCGTCAGCAGTGCCGGAGATATCAATGGCGACGGCTTCGATGACCTGATTATCGGGGCAAGATATGCCGACCCCTACAGACAGCAGAGTGCAGGGTCAAGCTACGTGGTCTTTGGGTTTGCATCTCCTACAGTTAATGACACAGCTACCACTGACGAAGACACTGCTGTTAATATTTCGGTTTTAGCTAATGACAACAACTCTCTAACGGTAACGGCTGTCAACGGTACGACAATTGTTGTTGGCACTGCCATTACCCTGAGTTCTGGTGCTTTAGTTACCCTGAATGCTGATGGTACCTTCACCTACGACCCTAATGCTCAATTTAATGCTTTGGCTGTAGGTGAAACAGCCACTGACAGCTTTACATACGCCATCAACGATGGCAGCGGCTTGACTAATACAGCTAGCATCAGCTTGAGCATTAACGGAGTGAATGATGCACTTAGCATCTCAGTTTTGAATCTCGACTCACTCAATGGCAGCAACGGCTTCGTGATTAACGGCATTAATAGGCGTGACCGCTCAGGCGCCTCCGTCAGCAATGCCGGAGATATCAATGGCGACGGCATCGATGACCTGATCATTGGAGCACCAAATGCCTTCCCCAATGGACAGACTCTTGCAGGCGAGAGCTACGTAGTGTTTGGTAGTAATAGTGGCTTTGGAGCTAGCCTCAATCTCTCCTCCCTCAATGGCAGCAACGGCTTCGTGATTAACGGTATTGGTCTCCTTGACTACTCAGGCACCTCCGTCAGCAGTGCAGGAGACGTCAACGGCGACGGCTTTGATGACCTGATTATCGGGACAAGTGGTCCCGACCCCAACGGACGAGTGGATAGAGGAGGGTCAAGCTACGTGGTGTTTGGCAGTAATAGTGGCTTTGGAGCCACCCTCAATCTCGACTCACTCAATGGCGGCAACGGCTTCGTGATTAACGGCACTACTAATGCATTGCGCGCCTCAGGCACCTCCGTCAGCAGTGCGGGAGACGTCAACGGCGACGGCTTTGATGACCTAATTATCGGGGCATTAGGTGCCTTTAGTTCCATCTCCAGCTATGTGGTGTTTGGCAGTAATAGTGGCTTTGGAGCTAGCTTCAATCTCTTTGACCTCAACGGTAGCAACGGCTTCGTAATTAACAACAATAATAATGATGATAACTTAGGCAACTCCGCCAGCAATGCGGGGGATATCAACGGGGACGGCTTTGATGACGTGATTATCAACACAAGTAGTCAAAACTACGTAGTGTTTGGTAGTAATAGTGGTTTTGGTGCCAGCTTCGACCTCTCCTCTCTCAATGGCAGCAACGGCTTCGTGATTAACAGCATTAATTCAGGTGACTTTTCAGGCTCATCCGTCAGCAATGCCGGGGATATCAACGGCGACGGCTTCGATGACCTGATTATCGGGGCAAGATATGCCGACCCCAACGGACAGGAGAATGCCGGGTCAAGCTACGTGGTGTTTGGCACTAATAGTGGGTTTAGTGCCAGCCTCGACCTCTCCTCTCTCAATGGCAGCAACGGCTTCGTGATTAACGGCATCAATGAATTTGACTTCTCAGGCGGCTCGGTCAGCAATGCCGGGGATATCAACGGCGACGGCTTCGATGACCTGATTATCGGGGTAAATCGTGCCGACCCCAACGGTCAAAATTATGCCGGGTCAAGCTACGTGGTGTTTGGCACTAATAGTGGCTTTAATGCCAGCCTCAACCTCTCCTCTCTCAATGGCAGCAACGGCTTGGTGATTAACGGCATTAATAGCGGTGACTTATCAGGCGGCTCGGTCAGCAGTGCCGGGGATATCAACGGTGACGGCTTCGATGACCTGATTATCGGGGCAACTGCTGCCTCCTCCAACGGACAGTATAGTCCAGGGTCAAGCTACGTGGTGTTTGGCTTTGCCACTGCGGCTACCACCAACGAAGATACTGCTGTTAACATCCTTGCTCAGAATATTCTCCGTAGATATTTTGATGTTGATGGCGATATCCTAAGTATTAATAGCTTCACCAACCCCACTAACGGCACACTCACGCTCAACGACAACGGCACTACAGACAACCCCAGCGATGACTTGTTCATCTACACTCCCAATGCCAACTACAACGGCACTGACAGTTTCGAGTTCACTGTTGGCGATGGTAATGGCGGTAGCATTACCAGTACTTTTAACCTCAACGTCAAGCCAGTCAATGATGCACCTGTAGCAGTTAATGATAGTGTTACTACTGCTTTTAATACTGCCGTGAATATCAAAGCTAGTACTCTGCTAGCTAATGATACTGACGTTGATAGCAGTAACTTCAGCATTACTGGTGTGAATGGTGCAACCCAAGGTACTGCTGTG
>NZ_JADEXR010000046.1 GCF_015206995.1 aff. Roholtiella sp. LEGE 12411
ACAGCAGTAAGGAATGACCCATGCTGTCGGCGGGGGTTGATACTGCTACTGTCAGGAAGTTACAGCCTTCTAAGTAGGATGAGGCTAATCCGTGAGTATACCAAGAGCTGACGAAGGTTGTGCCGGTTAGCCAACCGCCTAGTGCTAGGAAGGCGCAGGGAAATAATAATATCCCTGACCAACCTACGAATACGAAGCGATCGCGCTTTAACCAGTCGTCTAGAACGTCAAACCACCCTCTACTGGGCGTGCGTCCAACTGCGATGGTCATGAGAGCAAATCTCCAAATGTTATAAGTACAGGTCGTATCTGTGTATAGATAACTATTTTACAGTCATCTATAAGCAGAAAGTTAACCAGGTTGTCTACCTAATTTACAATTTTTTACGTACCTTTAATCATAATAGGTGCAAATCGCTAATTTTTCTAGGGGATTTGTTATTAAATTTAACCTTTGATACAGATGCGATCGCACTAGAGGAAGAGTGGAGTAGGGATATAAAGGGAGATAGCAAGAATAATTTTGAATTGTTATCGCCCCTCTTCTTGTTCCCCATCCCCCTGGAATCAGCCAGCTGACGCTAAAATGAATCCTACAGTTAAATTTGATTAATGCTAAATGTTTACCATCGACTTAAGCATCAGGAACACTGCTTTCCCCATTTCAGTACAACGTAAGTCAGGCGAGGATGCTGAGGCTGTGTATCAGCTAATTTTGGCTGCAATACGTTCTGGCAATCCTGACATTGTGGAATTAAAGTGTGAGGGCAAGACAGAGAAAAAAATCGCTGTCCGTGCTAGTGAGATTTCTGGGGTACAGATTGTTCAGAAAGATGGTGTAACCACTGCTGGTGGTAGACCACCTGGTTTTTTTGCAGTAGCTGCTGAGTAACTAAGGTATACAAATGGCGGAAGTGGGCATCGAGGTCAAGAATTTAAACTTCAATTGGCCCAATGGCGAGACAGCAATAAAATCTTGCTCACTAGAAGTACCCAAGGGTGAGTTTTGGATGCTCTTGGGCACAAATGGCAGTGGCAAATCAACCTTACTTAGACTACTGGCCGGGTTATTATCTGCTGAATCTGGAGAAATTCGGGTTTTGCATCCTGTTGGTTTTGTCTTTCAAAATCCGGATCATCAATTGGTAATGCCAACAGTTGGTGCTGATGTAGCGTTTGGATTAGTGGCAGAAAAATTGCCACCTGCTGCGGTGAGAGCAAGAGTTGAGGAGGCGCTAGGGGCGGTAAATTTGTGTGCCCTACAACGACGTCCCATATATGCGCTCTCTGGGGGACAAAAACAACGAGTAGCGATCGCGGGTGCGATCGCCCGTCACTGTGAAGTCTTACTATTAGATGAACCCACTGCCTTACTAGATCCAGATAGCCAACTGGATTTAGTAGCTAGTGTCCGCAGCCTCGTAAAAAGCCGGGGTATTACAGCCCTGTGGGTGACACATCGATTAGACGAGTTAAATTACTGTGATGGTGCTTTATTACTAGAAAAAGGCTCTTTGGTGGATTGGGGTGAAGCCCAGCGCCTCAAACAACGTCTGATGGAGGTAAACACCGAAGCTTCTTGATTGGGTGCTGAATAGGAAGAAAGAAGTAACTACTCAGCACTCAATTATACAGACTAGATTAATTGCGTCTTGACTCAGCACTATTGATAAAAAACTACTACGCGCCTTTTTGGAAAAGGCGCGTTTTAAGTTGGTGCCTCTGTCTTAGGGTTAGTTCTGTAAGGATGACACATTTTTTGTCTTGTGTAACATAGTGTTACAGACAATGCATCAATTATTATAAATCTTATGAATGAATTTTGTTAACTCTAGAAAATTGTGATTAAAAACCATGCCTCGTTCCTTACTCCAAGCCGTTTTGTTAGTGGACGGCTACAATATAATTGGCGCTTGGCCTTGCCTTAAAAAAACCCGTGATAGCGCTGGACTAGAGGCAGCACGTGGAGAACTTGTTGAAGCGATGACAGGTTATAGCGCATTTCAAGGTTATGTAACTCAAATAGTTTTTGATGCCCAATACCATAACGCCTCTAGCAACAGAGAAATTATCACTGAGCTTTTATCAGTTTATTACACCGATTTTGGGCAGACGGCAGATACCTATATTGAAAAATCTTGTGCGTCTATGCGGCAGCAAGTAGCCCAATCTTTGATTTCTCGTGTGATTGTTGCCACATCAGATCGGGCACAGCAATTAATGGTACAGGGGTATGGAGCTGAATGGTTGTCGGCACAACAACTATGTGGTGAAGTGGAAGCTACTATTTGTCGGATGCGGCAAAAGTATCATCCACGGAAACAATCTAAGAGTAGGTTTCTAGCCAATGCTATTGATGCTAAAGCACGGCAGCGTTTGGCTGAATTACGAATGGGATTACAGTAGATATTAGCATCTAAAGGTCTGGGATGAACTTCCAGAGAGGGTTTTGGCTGCAAAAATTTTATGATGAAGCATCTAAAAAAATATTTTGGCGTAAGTACTTGCCAAATCCTATCGGTTAGCCTTACTATTATAAATCGTGAGTGATCCTCAGTAGCTCAGTGGTAGAGCGATCGACTGTTAATCGATTGGTCGCTGGTTCGAATCCAGCCTGGGGAGTTAAACATAGATTTGCAATACGCAAGAGCAGTATGAGTATTTAGCAAATGTGCTAAAGAAAGGTTCTGCTCTGCGGCTAATCTAATTTGAGAAAACTGGCGATCGCATTAAGGGTCTTTTCTGCATTTTTAGCAGTCAACATTGGGCTAGCAGCCAAATAAGTATCGTTGTCAGATAACAAGTTGAAGCCAATCAGAAGCACATACCCAAGAACCAGAAGACAAAGACATTACAGCACTTCCCCCTATTGTGAGGTACACGTTTAGTGCTGAAAGGGTCGAAAAAGAGGGAGTGTGGAGAGGGAGAGACTGTACTTCATAACAGCAGGAACCGCTGTATGGGTCTAGTGTTACTCTTTTAGGTAATTGCACCTAAATTCCTGAAACTAGGATAAACGCTTTATGTGACATCTGGAGCGCTGCTTGACAATCCTTTTGTGGCTGCGGCAATCATTGAAGATCCCAGGCTGTTTGTCGGTCGTAAAGATGACCACCACTCATGTTGTTACTACAGCTTTTGAGTTTTAAGTGTGGAAGATCACAGTTAGTAAAGGCAGAAAGGCCAAAATAAACCCATTCCAAGACTGTTGAATTTCTGGGGTTGATTCTGGTGGTGCTAATAGAGCTTCTATTCTCTGCTCTAAGCGTAGGCATCGCCCGCCGTAGGCATCACCTACGCTAGAGGAACCTAATGCAGCACAACAAATTTCTGATAATACAGGGCTGGAACCAACCACTAACACGAGTGATTCTGCTAGCAATAGAGGGTCTACCTGTAACGCTGCATAACTATCGGCACGTAGTTCACGCAAAACTAACAGTTCTTCCCACAAAGGCTCTGTATTTGGCAGCCAAGCAGTACAAGAACGCACCCAACCTAGCCAGAAAAACCAGAATGTATCACGGTAATAGTAATGCCCTTGTTCATGGGCTAAGACGCTTTCAAAATGATTAGGTGAGAGAGTTTGCACTAAGCCTTGGCTTACCACTAGTTCCGGTTGCCAAAAACCGATTTGCCCGGCAAACAGTGCATCTGTTTGAAGTAGCCTAGCTTGTCTATCGCCGAGATTAACTAGGGAACAGTTACGGGCGGATTTTACAGACTGCAACCCCTGGAAAGCAAGTTTAATGCACAAAAGGGCAAAAAATACCAGAAATAGTAATGCCAGCACATAGCTGACCCATCCTGTATACATCCCGCCCATTTGCCCTTGGGTTCCCATGCACAGCACGGCGATCGCTGTCATGAAAATTAGCAAGGGGGGGAAGAGAAATAAAAACAGCGATCGCCGCCATCGCAAACTCCAACTACCTTGGGGTTGATTCCAAGAACATCTCAACCACCAAGCAACTGCCAAAACAATCAAAATCATCAGTAAATGCATCATTTTTCCTCCCTGGCTTGGCGTGCAGCTTGAATGCGTTTGGCGATCGCTTCTATTTGCTCGCTGGCTGCTTCATCCAGACTATCTGCGAAGGCTGCGACAACATCAGGATTACCAATTGCTAGAAATCGCTGTAATTGTTCGTGTGCTTTAATTATTGCTGACTGCTGCTTGGTCAGCAATGGTCGCCAATAAAATGCTCGCCCTTTTTTGTCGCATACAAGCCAACCTTTATCAGTAAGACGACGTAGAACAGTGGTTACAGAAGTGTAAGCTAATTCCCGGTTGGGATCAGCCAGAATGCGATCATGTACATCTTTGACAGTTGCTGAACCAAGTTCCCAGATAATATTCAAAATTTCCGCTTCCAACGGGCCTACAGACAATTGTTTAGGGCGGTAATCGGGTAAAGGTGCCATATCGGTTTTGAATTTGGGATGAGCGGAGTGGAGTTGGTGGGCGTTAAGGTGCGTAGTGATACCAAATGTGAACGCCAAATAAAGCTTTAGAAGGTTTACTCTTTTTTCAGATTACAAGATAGTGCAGCAAGTCTAAAAGCCCAGAAGCCTGAGAGCAAGCTTTTTTAGACTTTTTTAGTATTTTGTGAATGATATGTATTGTGCATTTTGATGCTAAAAAATGCTCTAGGAACAACTCTAACTGTAGTTAGTGACACCAACTGGGTAAAATATTATTTGCGGCTATAGTATTAGGTGTATCCAGCGCGTGAAGCTATTCGTATACCACACTCCGGAATTGACTCCAACGGATAAAGTGCCAGATTGTGCGATCGCAGTCGATGTCTTGCGAGCCACTAGCACAATAGCGACCGTATTAGCGGCTGGAGGCGAAGCTGTGCAAGTCTTCAGTGATTTAGCTCAACTAATCGAAGTGAGCGAAAAATGGCCTTCAGAAAAACGCCTACGAGCTGGAGAACGCGGCGGCGCGAAAGTAACTGGCTTTGAATTGGGTAACTCTCCCCTTGATTGCACACAAGAATTAGTGGCGGGGCGGCGCTTGTTTATCAGTACCACCAATGGTACCCGCGCTTTACAACGAGTACAAGAATCTCCAGCCGTACTAGCAGCAGCCTTAATCAACCGGGCGGCGGTAGTGCAATATCTTCTAGAAAAACAACCAGAGACAGTGTGGATTGTTGGTTCAGGTTGGGAAGGCTCTTTTTCCTTAGAGGATACAGTTTGTGCAGGAGCGATCGCCCATAGTCTAGTAAAGCAAACTAAATTATCGCAGGAGGAATTAGCTGGTAATGATGAGGTAATTAGCGCGATCGCTCTTTTCTCTCAATGGCAAAGGGACTTATTGGGATTATTGCACCAAGCTAGTCACGGTCAGCGATTGTTACGCCTGGAATGTCATGAAGACTTAAAATATTGTTCTCAAACTGATATTTTAGATGTCTTGCCCATACAACGAGAAATAGGAGTTTTAAAAAGTCAAAGAGCAAAATAGGTAATTAAATTTAGGAGATGGGAGTAGAGACGCAATTAATCGCGTCTCTACAAAAATCAAGGGTCATTAATTATTTTCTTCTTTTGTTCTCCCCACTCCCTTTTAGAGGATGTTTGAAAACGGACTTTTCAAACATCCTGGCGATTAGAAATCGCGCTCCACTTGCTACAAATCGGGGAACCCGCTTAACGGAGTGGCTCGGCTACACGAGATAAAACCTGCCTTTGCAGGTTAACAAACCCTTGATTTGGTGTTAGTCCACGGAGGTGGTGAGACAGCGCTGCGGGAGGGTTAGCCCGACCCAGGCGACTGCGAACCCGAAGGGACTTGGTTTGTGTAGTAGCGAATTCTATTCGCCTAATACCTTTCAAACATCCTCTTAGGACAACTACCTGAAATACTTGAAGTTACGAGAACCTGTGTAACCAGAAAATTGCGCCAGTTCCTCTAAGTTTTGCACTCCGCTATAGCTTTGACCATTGATTATCCAAGTGGGAAAGCCTTCAACTTTCGCGGCTTTACACAGTTCTGGTTGAGCTTTCACTCCATCGGGAGCGCACTCTACCTTAACAGTATCTTTGATTTCTTGATAAGCTTCTTTTCCAAAGAGTAGCTTCTGTTCGTGGCAGTGAGGACACCAATAAGCAACGTATTCTTTAGCGCCGATTTTCGCTAGATGTCGCGCTAGAGCTATTTCTGCCTCACCAGAGGTGGTGGTAATTTCCCAACCGAATTCTGGGTTAGGTTGTACTTGCGGAGTAAAGGAAATTTTTGCAGGTTGTCCAGATGCTCCGGGCGTAACAGCTTGTTGATTTACGCTAGAAAAGACCCATAAAGTGCCAATCAGCGTGATCATTCCAACAATGATGGCGGTAAAGAAGATTTGCCCAATATCATCCCAATCACGACCAATAATCGTCAGTATCAAAAGACTGAGGGAGAATAAAGCTGAGCCGATACAGTAAAGACAGAAGGCTTGAATTTGGAATGTTAGCAGATACATTAAGTAGCCGCTAAAGATAGACATAGCGATCGCACCCACTAACAGCAGCAACCATGTCCAGTTTTCTAGCTTTTGACGCTTTTCCTTATTTTCAATTGGTTTAATTGCTAAGGGAGACAAAGCAAATATCACCATACTGATATACGCCAAAAACCCAAACAAAGCTAATGGCTGACCGAAAACTGTTGCCCAAGGACTAGAAAGTACATCATTACAGCCTTTAGCTCCAGCTTGTGCCAGACAAGCGGCACTGCCTCCTGTTAACTTTTCTATGGTGAGATAACCTGTTGTTAGAGCACCACATCCAGCGATCGCCCCAATCAATGGGCGCGACCATTTATGAATCCAAGGGGTAGAACGGCGGCGAATCATAAACTGCTATTGCTTAATGGGCATTGGGCATTGGGCATTGGGCATTGGGCATTGGGCATTGGGCATTGGGCATTGGGCATTGGTAATTTCTATATACCCTGATATTCCATGCTCAATGTCCTTTGTCCCATGCCCTATTTAAGAATGTAGCTTCACTGAGGAAATAGATTTAGTTTCACCTTTGGAGTTCCAACTTCGACGTGCGGCTTCCACAAATTGGCTGACGCGAATTGGATCAATTGGCTGCTCAATTCGTCCGTGGCGTTTCAGGGAACTGGAAACAATTACACCATCTGCTCCCGGCATCAGTGTATCAATATTTTCCCAATTAGCCCCACTACCGATGAACACTGGCGTGCCATTTGCTGCACCACAAGCCAGTTCCAAATCTTCTAAGTTAGGAGGGCTACCAGTAGCCCAGCCGGACAAAATCACCCCATCTGCTAAACCCCTTTCAATTGTGTCTTTCACCGCAACCGTCAGATTTGGGGAACTCAAAGGACGAGCGTGCTTCACTAATACGTCGGCCAGGATTTTGACATCACAGCCTAACTCTCTGCGATAGCGGAGTAATTGATGGGCTTCTCCCTCAATCAATCCCTGGTCAGTTGCCATTACGCCAGTGAGGACATTAACGCGGATGAATTGCGATCGTACGCAACTAGCGATCGCCATCGCACTTTTGGCGTCGTTTCGCAAAACATTTAAACCTAAAGGCAAAGTTACCAAATTCTGTATCCGCTGCACCACCATAGTCATGGCACTCACAACCGCTGGATCAACTTGATTTTTGGTAAACGGCGCGTCGAAGAAATTTTCCACAATTATTCCATCAACACCTCCGCTAGCCAAGGCTGTAGCTTCTTGTTCGGCGCGGTCAATTACTGCTTTTAGGCTACCTCCCCAACGGGGCGAGGTGGGCAGCGGTAGCAGGTGAACCACGCCAATAATTGGTGAGCGAGTTTTAAATAGCTGATATAAGTCCACTTCTTTAATCCGCCTCGCGGAGTCCAGAGTCCAGAATTAAATGTCTAGAGCAGCCAGTTCGTTGTGCGGGTAATACCCACAATTTGTACTCCTACGGGGAAGCAAGCTACTCGCGCGTCTCCCTTAAAAGAAGCATCTGGCCTTCAAAAGTCCAGAGTCCAAGAGCTTTTGACCATTGACTCTGGACTTTTGACCATTGACTCTTGACTTTTGACCATTGACTCTTGACTTTTAACTAACTAGTCAAATGTGTTTTCTGATGGTCGGTTTACTGCCTCCATCCTAAGACGGAAATTGGGGTCAAACCTCCCATAAGATATGTTAAGATAAAACCTGGCTAACAAGAGGAGTTTGCCACTCACAAGACGCGAGGCAGCTTTCCGTGGTTTAGGCCGTCTTACCCACGTGTTTTTCGTTGGGTCAGCCAATCGCCAGGGGAACTTTACTGCTTTATTAGGCGTAGTCGCGTTCGCACAGCGTCTCGCAAAGGGCGCGATTTCCCTGAGGGTAGCGACTTCTCACAACAGGCCCTTTGGGCGGCTTCCCGATGGGTAAATTAACAACGCACACGCTGCGGTAGTATAGAATACCAACAGGCGAATTGTTAAAAAAAATTACAAGTGTCAAATGTACCCAAAGACACTTCACTTTACCCTGGGGAACAGATTGATAAAAATATCATAACATGACCTCTATTTCTATTTTATTGATAGGGTCATTAGTCTGTAGACAGTTGATGACAGTAGTAATCTGCTACTGCGCTGTCCTGATCAAAATGCTGATAGTAAAAGAGCGGAGCTAACGCTTGAATGTTTGATTACAAGAAAAAAAACCTGAAGATTTTTTCCAAATATGGGTGATAAACCAACAATTGCAATTTCTCACCTAGGCTGCGAGAAAAATCGAATTGATACAGAACACATGCTAGGACTGCTGGTAGAAGCAGGCTACGGTGTAGATACAAATGAAGAGTTAGCAGATTACGTTATTGTTAATACCTGTAGTTTTATCGAAGCGGCAAGAGAAGAATCTGTTAGAACTTTGGTAGAACTGGCAGAGGCAGACAAAAAAATCGTAATCACTGGCTGTATGGCGCAACACTTCCAAGAACAATTGTTGGAGGAGTTGCCAGAAGCAGTTGCTGTAGTAGGTACAGGCGATTATCACAAAATTGTAAATGTAATTGAGCGGGTAGAACAAGGCGAGCGGGTCAAACAGGTTAGTATCGAACCAACCTACATTGCTGACGAGACTACACCACGCTACCGTACTACAACGGAGGGTGTAGCTTACCTGCGGGTTGCCGAAGGATGTGATTATCGTTGTGCGTTTTGTATTATTCCTTATCTACGAGGAAACCAGCGATCGCGTACTATTGAATCTATTGTTGCTGAAGCCGAGCAGTTAGTTAGTCAAGGGGTACAGGAAATTATTCTAATTTCCCAAATCACTACTAATTACGGTCTGGATATTTACGGTAAACCAAAGTTAGCCGAATTACTTCGTGCTTTGGGGAAAGTAGATGTACCGTGGGTAAGAATGCATTACGCTTATCCCACTGGACTGACTCCAGATGTGATAGCAGCAATCCAAGAAACACCCAACGTCTTACCCTACTTGGACTTGCCCTTACAGCATTCTCATCTTGAAATTCTTCGCGCCATGAACCGTCCCTGGCAAGGACGTGTAAATGATGGGATTATAGATCGCATCAAAACGGCGTTACCATCAGCGGTGCTACGGACAACATTTATTGTTGGCTTTCCAGGAGAAACAAGAGAGCATTTCGAGCATCTACTAGAGTTCGTCCAGCAGCATGAATTTGACCATGTTGGTGTCTTCACTTTTTCGCCTGAAGAGGGAACCCCCGCTTACAAGCTACCAAATCAGGTGCCTCAAGAAGTGATGGACGAGCGCCGATACCAACTGATGGAACTTCAGCAACCGATTTCTCAAAAGAAAAATCAACAGGAAGTAGGCAAAGTTGTTGATGTCCTGATTGAGCAAGAAAATCCTGAAAGTGGTGAATTAATCGGTCGTTCAGGTAGATTTTCCCCAGAGGTCGATGGTCAAGTCTATGTTAAAGGCAAAGCGAAGTTAGGAACGATTATACCAGTAGCGATCCACCATGCCGATACATACGATCTCTATGGTCAAGTTGTCAATAACTAAATTGTCATTTGTCCTTTGTTAAATGACTAATGACTAATCCAAAAATCCAAAATAAAATCTTAGGAGAATTGATGAATCTTTCGTTTCAAGAATTAGGTATTTCCCCAGAACGCGTCGAGCAACTAGAAAAAATCGGCTTTACCGAACCAACTAATATTCAAGTGCAAGCCATTCCCCAACTGCTGGCAGGCCGTGATGTTGTGGGTCAATCTCAAACTGGAACAGGTAAAACAGCAGCATTTTCACTACCAATTTTAGAGCGGTTAGATATTAATGAAAGGGCTGTGCAAGCCATAGTTTTAACACCAACTCGTGAATTAGCAATGCAAGTTCACGATGCCATTGAACAGTTTATTGGCAATGAAGGATTGCGGGTGTTAGCAATCTACGGTGGTCAATCAATTGACCGCCAAATTTTACAACTTAAACGTGGCGTTCACATGGTAGTAGGGACGCCAGGACGAGTGATAGACTTGCTGGATCGCGGTTGTTTAAAGCTAGATCAAGTGAAGTGGTTTGTGTTGGATGAAGCCGATGAAATGTTGAGCATGGGCTTTATCGACGATGTGGTAAAAATTCTTTCTCAAGCGCCTGTAGATCGCCAAACAGCTTTATTCTCAGCAACAATGCCACCATCGATTCGGATGTTGGTGAACAAGTTTTTGCGATCGCCTGCAACAGTCACCGTTGAGCAGCCAAAAGCTGCTCCTAATAAAATCAATCAGGTAGCTTACCTGATTCCCCGCCACTGGACAAAAGCCAAAGCTTTACAGCCAATTCTGGAAATGGAAGACCCAGAAACAGCTTTAATTTTTGTTCGTACCAGACGCACAGCCGCAGAACTCACCAATCAACTGCAAGCAGCTGGTCACAGCGTTGATGAATACCACGGCGATTTATCGCAGCAAGCACGAGAGCGGTTATTGAGCCGATTCCGCAATCGCCAAGTGCGCTGGGTGGTAGCAACTGATATCGCAGCACGGGGATTGGATGTCGATCAACTGTCGCACGTGATCAACTACGACTTACCCGATAGTGTGGAAACCTATGTCCACCGTATTGGTCGTACTGGTCGAGCTGGGAAAGAAGGAACAGCAATTTCTTTAGTACAGCCTTTTGAGCGGCGCAAGCAGCAGACATTTGAACGCCATAACCGCCAAAATTGGCAATTGCTGACGATTCCAACGCGGGCACAAATTGAAGCGCGTCACATCCTGAAATTGCAAGAACAAGTGCGACAAGCTTTGACAGGCGAGCGTTTAGCTTCGTTTTTGCCGATAGTTAGCGAACTGATTGAAGAATATGATGCTCAGGCGATCGCCGCAGCTGCGTTGCAAATCGCTTACGATCAAACTCGCCCCGCTTGGCTGCAATCAGATGTGGAAATTCCCCAAGAAGACAACGGCCCTACTCCCAAACCCAGATTAAACAAGCGTCGTGAATCGAATGGCGATCGCACTCGCTCTTCTTGGAGCAAATCGGATAGTAGTAATGGTGAAGAAGAAAGACATGGTACTCCCAAGCCCAAACTGCGGACAACCAGTCGTGAGTCTTCTGTGTCACCTACGAATAAAAAGCTAGGTTCGCATACAGCTAGGGAATCGGCTTCTTAGTCATTAGTCATTTGTCATTAGTCATTTGTCATTAGTGAGAAACAACGACAAAAGACTAATGGCTTTCACTCAGGACGGCTAATTTCTTCTATTTGTTTGTAGAACATAACTAAAGATGTATTCTCCGTAATCTTATGTTCACCATTACAGACTTAGAGCAACTACAAGTAGAGCATCCCGAATGGCAGATGGAGCTGGTAGACGGAAATATACTTGTTATGGGCCCATCAGATTATGAATCAGAGGAAATAGGTATAGAATTTGCGCGCCAGATGGCTAATTGGGTGCGCCCACAGCGGCTAGGACGGGTGACTGGTTCTAGCGCTGGTTTTATTTTGCCTACATTAGAAACTGAAAACGGAAAAGAAGCTGATAACGAAAAACGAAATCTCCGCGCTCCCGATGTGTCTTTTGTTCGTGCAGATAAACTTAAGAAAAGCAAACGTGATTTTGTAGAGCTAGTACCTGACTTGATGGTAGAAATAAAATCTAAGTCAGATCGCATCAAACCACTAGTAGAAAAGATTCAGCTGTTCCTACAACTTGGATGTACAGTTGGCATATTAATTGATCCTGATCAATTGACGTTAACAGTTTATCGGCTTAACCAAGAACCGGTAATCTTGCAGGATAACGACAAACTGACATTACCAGACTTACTAACAGGCTGGGAGCTAACAGTATCAGAACTGTGGCCTCCTGTGTTTGAGTAGTAAATATTACAGCCAAGGGCGGCTAACTGCTTCTAGCTCCCTAATTTCATCTTCGTTCAGTCTCCATCCCAAAGCACCAGCATTCTGTCGTACTTGTTGGGCTGTTTTCACCCCAGCAATGGGAATGACATTACCTTGAGCAATTAACCAGTTGAGAGCAACTTGGGCTGGGGTGCGATCGTATTTTTCTCCCAAACTGCGTAGTAAAGATATTACAGGTGCAATTTTTTGCAAGCCTTCTTTAGTAAATCGCGGGTCTATCTTTCTACCTCCACTGGGAGTTTCAGCACTATCAATAGTGTACTTGCCTGTGAGTAATCCTTGCGCCAAAGGACTATATGCCAAGATAGTCACACCCAACTCACGAGCAGTTGCCATAATACCCTTACTTTCAATTTGGCGAGTAATTAAAGAGTAACGTACCTGGTTTACGGCTAAAGGCACTCCACGGGCTGCCAATATTTGGTGCGCGTCTCGCATTTGCTCTGCTGAGTAATTACTTACACCTACTGCGGCAATTCTACCCCGCTTCACTTCATCCGCTAGGGCATTCATCAGAGTTTGTTGACTTAAAAGAAAAGCAAAAGGCCAATGCACTTGATAGAGGGCGATTCGCTCTAATTGTAGTCGTTTGAGGCTTTCTGTTAAGGCATTGGAAACCGATTGACCTGTAAATCGCCACGGTAGGGGGCCAAATTTGGTAGCGATTTGTACTGGTTGTTGCGTCTTTTGCAGAAATTGTCCCAAAAATTTCTCGCTTTTTCCCATTCCGTAAATTTCCGCAGTGTCGAAGAAGGTAACACCAGCTTCTAAAGCTGCTGTAAAAGCCTCTTGTAACTCTTCTTGACCGTAGCGATCGCCATAATTCCAAAATAGTTTATCACCCCAAGCCCAAGTGCCTATGCACAAAGGTGTAACAACTGGGCCATTTTGCCCCAATGTGATGTTTTCCACGGTTGCAAAATTTGATTTGTTTACATTTCTTTACTTTTATAGTGTATCGTTATCGATAAGATACGGTGCGATCGTCACCACTTAGCCGCAAATCTTGTTGTGCGTAGGGCGTAGCCCGTCGTAGACATCGCGCCTTGCATAAAGATTTAAATCCTGAATCAAACACGCATAAACAAGATCCCCGACAACTTTTACGAAGTCGGGGATATGCTGGCTACAATTCTCACTAATCAAATAGGATTGCTATAGTTAAGTGTATTTACTTGTATTTAGGAATTAGATGATTTATCCTGCTTAGCTTTTTTGATTAATTCCATGTAGACATTAATCTCACTAATTTCTACGTCATGCTCAACTCTGGTTACTTTCCATTTCTCCTTTTTTAAGTAAACTTCCTCTCCTACTCTGGGAATAAATTGGAGATCATAGAACTTTTTTAGAAAATCTTTTTGGTTTTCTTCCCATAATATTACTTTGACTTGTTCTTTACTCATTGCTTATGCCTTTTTGATCACTAGATGAAGGTAAGTAGTTTGATGACATACATACGGCAAGTTTATCTTACTAATTAAATGGAATAGCGTAGTTAAAACCACATTTTCACAATGTTTAAACTGACCTGTGTAATAATCACAAAGACCACAATTCCAGACTCTTGAACCAACTCAAATCTCTGTAATCCAATGTCCAAACACTAGCGTCATAAAGTTTAGCTACCGCTACAACAGAGGCATCCTCTAAAGTTCCTTGCCAGTCTGGTATTTGGCGAACCATGCTGAAAATCTCCTGAAACATTTCCATGTTCACTGGTACAGTCACTGTGTTCTCACTAATGACGCCTAGTGCAGTCATTGCAGCACGGCTCGATTGTTCTCGTAGCACAAACTTGTAAACTTCAAACAGCACAGGTAGAGGGGTTAGAACCTCACCAAACAACGCTGGTAACTTACTAAAACCCGCTTTGCATTCCTGATGGTAGTCATCTTGGAGAGAAACCAAGGCAATCAGGGGGCCTGCATCCAAAACGAGACGCTTCATCCTTGTATCAAATAGTCTTCATTAACTGAAGCATCTGTAGGAGCATTTTCCACGATTCCTGCTAGCGATAGTAGCCTTGAACCATTTTTGGGGCGTAACTTTTCCGCCAGTGCTGCCTGTACAACACTTGATGGGTTTTGCTCTGGATGATCTTTTAAGTATTGGTCAAGTTGTGTCCACAACTCATCAGGAATATATAGTGTGCGTTTCATTTGATCAGTCTTTCGAGGTACAACACTAGTTGTACTCTCATTGTATAGCTATAGCCATCAAGATTAGAACGTAGACTATGACAGTTATGGCAGAGGACAGGGCATAGGGGACTATTGACAAGCTTGAAAGTCTCTTGGTGTCCAGGTTGGATGATTAATTGATGTCCTAACTACCTTGGCGGCTGCTATAGTTGCTGGAGTGCGATCGCCTCGGGCGGGGCGTAGCCCATCGCTATTTTTTAGCTAGTTTCTGCTCAATGTTGCGATCGCCTATCTCCAATCGTAATAGGATGTAATTAGAATTTAACTTTAGGTCTACTACGAGCTCATGTTTTTGTAAAACCCATACAACCTTCCAAAAACGCGATCGCTCTCCCAATTCCTACAGAATAAAGTATTGCTCTCTAACCTCTGTAGCTTCTGCTCTACAATGAAGTGAAGAATCTAGCAGCTTAAACAGGGGATTTATTTATGTCCCACCCGACGCTCAGTAGCCAAGAAGTCGCCCGACGTGGAAAGGAACTTTATCAGAGAAGTATCCGTGCCAAAGTTGAGACACAAGAGAATATTGGCAAAATTATCTCGATTAATGTTGAAACAGGAGATTACGAAATCGGTGATGATTTAGTGGAGACGAGTCTTCGATTACGATCCAAGCAAACCGATGCAGCACTTTGGGGAGAAAGAATTGGTTTTGATGCCGTTTATGCAGTTGGTGGTACATTGCTCAGGACAGCACAGTGATACACGGGACTGTAGTTGGACTTCAGGCAAGAATGAGTGTGATTATTCTTCCCCCAGAACACTCAGGTGTAGAAATCGAATGTGTGATTGATACAGGTTTTGAAGGGTTCTTAACCTTGCCGCCTTCTGTCATTGCTGCTCTTGGCTTGCCGTACCTCATCAACATCAACGCAAACCTCGCTAACAATTCCAGTGTGGAAACCAATGTTTATTTGGCAACAGTTGTATGGAATGGTGTGGAGCGTAATATTGCAGCCCTAATGGGTCGTCGTCCACTCATTGGAACTGCCCTGCTTGAAAATTATCATCTCAGTATAGATTTTTGTGAGCGTGGTACGGTTCTGGTGGATGAAATTCTATAACCTTCGGCGAGAAGTGTGTAGTAGCGACGCAGCATAACAATTTTTCGGGGGAGCGAGTGTAGAAGTGCTATGCAAACTTTAGAGACTGGAGTTCCCTACTACCAAGTCTCAACTTCGATGAAGTCATGAGCATCTTAAATCTGCCACATTTTGGTGCGATCGCTCTGGAAACCATAAAAGGGCAATTGAGGATTTTAATCAAGCTCTCCTCATTTTGCAAAAATATGACAACAGACATAAAATGTCCATTCTATGTGTTGTGCTGTGCGGCAAGCTGGACAGCTTCTATATCAACATTGAGGTGTTGAGCAATCTGCTCCACACTCATCCCTGCTTTTAGTAACAGAGGCACGGTAAGTTTCAACATTTCAGTTTTCCGTTCTTCTCGTCCTTCTTTTCGACCTTCTTCTCGACCCTCGGCTTTCGCTTCCTGATAAACTCTTGTTTGCTCCAAAGTCAGTCCCAGCATAGCTTCAACTTCCTCATTGTGCGGCAAGGTGGACAGCTTCTATATCAACCTTGAGGTGTTGAGCAATCTGCTCCACACTCATCCCTGCTTTTAGTAACAGAGGCACGGTAAGTTTCAACATTTCAGCTTTCTGTTCTTCTCGACCCTCGGCTTTCGCTTCCTGATAAACCCTTGTTTGCTCCAAAGTCAGTCCTAACATAGCTTCAACTTCCTCTCTACTCAAGGTCGAAAATTTATAAACGGCGATTGTGGTGATGATGTCTAGTATTTCGTTTTTCGGCAGCGTGTCCGTTTCCTCTAATTTTACCCGCTCAATCAATTGCTTTGCTTGCTGTGCCATCACTTCATCCGATGCTAGAGTCAACTGCATCAAGTTGATGCCTATTGGTTGTTGATTAGTCGCGCCTAACTCATCTAAATAGATTCGCTGCACTTGGTCGCTGTTGAGAAATATTCGATGAGTTTTTTGATCCCTTGGTTCCAAAGAGCGTGATGAAAAAATTACCACACAGAACCAGTCATCATACTGAGAACGATTCCGGTTTAGGTACATCAGCGACTCGGTAAAGAACCGATGGTAAAGGGCTTCATCTCTTTGGAATTGAACTTCAGCAAAAAAGATCGCTCTGGATGTTGCATCCTCTGGAGGTAAAAACACACCATCCATGCGAAAAGCGGTTTCTTTGACTTCAACTGATTCAAATCGATAGTTTTGCCCTTGCAGAGGAGGATTATCAACCAGTTCAAAGAGTAGCCCAGGAAAACGCTTAAAAATTTGATAGTAAATTGAGTCTCGTTTCACTACTTCATCCTAAAATTCTCTTGTTATGCGTAGGCGTAGCCCGTCGTAGACATCGCAGATTACAACCAAGCCATAAAAATTAATCCTAACTTGGCTGAGGATTATGCTAATCGTGGTGTATAGTTGCCTGCTAAAGTAAGTGCGATCGCCTCTGGCGGGCGGAACGCCATCGCAACTTCCACTTTTCCTTCGCTGATTTCAAGCGGGTAGGGTTTATCTTTATTTAAAGAGAGAGAGATTAAATCCTATAAACCATACGAAAAAGTATCTATGGCAAGCGGTGAAGTATTTGATACCAAAACAAAATCCCTATCTGTGCCAAGGGTAAACCTGCTAACCATGTTCCGGCTGGGTTTATTTCAGATGGGACTGAGCATGATGTCTATCTTGACTCTGGGAGTACTTAACAGAGTCATGATTCAAGAAATAGCAATTCCAGCGACGCTGGTATCAGTAGTTCTAGCACTGCCTTTATTTGTTGCTCCTTCCCGTGTCTGGTTCGGCCAGATTTCCGATGCTAAGCCGTTATGGGGATACCACCGCACAGCTTATGTTTGGGTGGGCGCGGCAATATTTGCGATCGCAGCATTTTTAGCTGTACAAGTAATGTGGCAGATGAATCTTGCTGGAAATATTACAGGTAATTGGGTATGGACAACCCAAACAATCGCCTGGACAGCGCTTTTGGTTTTGGTTTTTGCTGTCTACGGCCTAGGAATTTGTGCTAGCGGTACTGCCTTTGCTGCTTTGTTGGTGGATATATCTGAAGAAGATAACCGTTCTAAAGTAGTCGGTGTGGTTTGGTCGATGCTAATGGTGGGGATTATTGTTGGGGCAATTATCAGTGCCAGCTTGCTAAAACAGTTAACGCCAGAAGCAACTGTAGAAACCTTGCAGCCAGCAATCAACCGATTGTTTACTATCGTCCCAGCAATTGTATTTGGTTTAGCGATCGCAGCGACATTCGGCGTAGAAAAAAAGTACTCTCAATACTTAACCCGTTCCACACTGGTGAACCGTGAAGACAGTATTACTTTAGGCAATGCTTGGAAAATTTTGACAGCTAGCCCACAAACAGGTTTGTTTTTCACCTTTTTATTGGTGATGACCATCAGCTTGTTTATGCAAGACCCAATTTTAGAACCTTATGCGGGTCAAGTGTTTAAAATGCCCTTAGCGGAAAGTACCAAATTAAATATTTTTTATGGAACGGGTTTGCTGATTGCCTACGGCGTTACTGGTTTTTACATTGTCCCGCGTTTGGGTAAGCGTAGAACTGCACGTCTAGGCTGTATGTTGGTAGCATTCTGTGCAATATTGCTAGGTATATCAGGATTCACAGCTAATGCAGGAGTTCTCAAATTAGGTTTGTTATTTTTCGGTTTAGCCGCAGGTTTCTTAACTACGGCAGCAATTAGCTTGATGTTGGATCTCACCGCAGCAGAAGCCGCAGGTACGTTTATTGGGGCATGGGGATTAGCGCAATCGCTCTCTAGAGGTGTGGCAGTGGTAATCGGAGGTACAGTGTTGGATATTGGACGCAAGTTTTTACCGAGTCTAGAGTTAGCTTATGGACTGGTATTTGTTCTAGAAGCCCTGGGAATGGTGGTGTCGATTTGGTTTCTGAATCGGGTGAACGTCACAGAATTTCAAACAAGTACAAAGCTTGCGATCGCTTCGGTTTTGGAAAGTGATTTAGATTGAATTTGGGCATGGGGTATGGGGTATGGGGCATTGGGCATTGGAAGTCCCTAAGGAGGAATTATTGAGCAGAACTCTCCCTTATCTCTGTTCTCTTTGTTATGTCCCCCACTCCCCCACTCCTCCACTGCCCAGTCCCTAAAATACTCGGTGTTGTAGGGAGGGCATTTGACGGCGGACTTGTTCGAGTCTGGTAGGTTTGATTTCAGCGATCGCAATTCCCGGTTGTTCGCCAGCATCGGCTAAAATTACGCCCCAAGGGTCGATAATCATGGCGTGTCCGTGGGTTTGGCGGCGGGCGTAGTTGGTGCCGGTTTGGGCAGCAGCAATGATGTAGCAGGTATTTTCAATGGCTCTTGCTTGTAGTAGTACTTGCCAGTGGTCTTTGCCTGTAAAGGCGGTGAAGGCGGCGGGAATAAATACGACATCGGCTCCTTTATCTGCTAGATGACGGTATAGTTCGGGGAAGCGGACATCGTAGCAAACAGAAAGTCCTAGATTACCCAGTGTTTCTGAAAAATAGACAGGAGGTAGTTGCTTACCAGCTAGGACGGTACTAGATTCTCGATAGGTGTTACCGTCGGGAACGTTGACATCAAATAGATGCACTTTGTAGTAGCGAGCAAGTTCTTGACCGTTGGGGTCAATGAGTATGGTAGTGTTATAAACTTTGCCTGTATTGTCTACAGGAATGGGAAAACTGCCGCCCAGGATAGTGATTTGAAAGCGCTGAGCCATTTTTTTGAGAAATCTTTCCGTTTCACCGGCGATCGCTTCGGCTTGGGCGAGTTTGTCTTTTTCTTCTCCCATAAAAGAAAAGTTTTCTGGTAAACTGACCAATTCAGCACCTTGACGCACGGCAAGATCTATTAATTCTTCTGCCTGGGCCAAATTTTTTTCGAGATTAGGCACACTGGTCAATTGAATAGCTGCGGCTAAATAAGACTTCATAGATTCAATAAGGAGCAGTCGATTTAAGCAAGATAGATTCTCAAAATATATCGCTAGTTCAACCCCACTGGGCTTAATTAGAAATGTCTAAACGTTGCTTTTCTTTAACAGTTATCAGTTATCTGTTAGCAGTTATCAGTTTTTCAGTAGCAAATTGAGTCGGCGACGAATCTAAGTGAGCGGTGTAGATGGGGGCTAAATTACCGCCGTAAATCTTGGTAAATGTTGACTGTTCAATGATTTAAGGGTTAGCTATCGTTATTACTCTATTTTAATATTCCTATGGATTCTGGAAAACTAAACCAGATTCAGATTAGGTTGTTATCAAACCCTGATAAAAGCTGTCTGCTGTGGATACCTCTATTCTGATTCAAACGTTTATTGCGGTGTTTGTTCTAGCAGATGCTGTGGGCAATATACCAATTGTTTTAATTTTGACTAAAGGCATGACACCAGAGGAAAGAAATAAAGTCATAGATAAAGCGATTATCGTCGCGATCGCAGTTCTATTACTTTTTGCCTTTACTGGTCAAATAATTTTGAATTATTTGGAAATCAGCATCGGGTCTTTGCGAGTAGCTGGAGGACTCTTGTTGCTGTTGATTGCTTTACAAATGCTCCGGGGAGAATTAGACACGCCCATTATTGAAGAAGGACGGGATGTAGCAATTACTCCACTGGCTTTGCCGCTGCTAGCGGGGCCAGGTACATTAACGACAGTGATGTTATTAATGTCGAAATCTCAAAGTCCGCATATTAGCGTGTTGGTCGGTATTGTGGGGGCTATGCTCGTCACATGGTTAATTTTGCGCTTCTGCAACTACATCGACAAGTGGATTGGTGCAGAAGGTGAGGTGATTATTACCCAGCTTTTGGGTTTTATATTGGCGGCGCTGGCGGTGGAAATTGGTAGTGTGGGGATTCGGGAGTTGTTTTTGCGGTAGTTAGCTGCGGTACTATCCCTCTCCTAAGAAACAGTATTTGCTTGGGGCTGAGGAATGAGTTCAAAACCTAAAGCTAGAGCCTTTTTTTTGAGGTTATTGATAACTCGTTCTTGGTAACGTTGCTCATAATAATCCATGCCAATATCTTGATAGTTACCTCCAGTTGTCCAAAGTCGATGTTTTGAGTTTTATCTTGTCCAGTAGAGGTAAAACTTGTTCTCTCTCATTACCGTTAGCGGGAGTAGTAGCGTTAGCTAAAGGCATACCATTACCCTCAGTCAGGGTGTGAATTAGAATACCTTTGCCTTTGCCACCATAAGCAACCTCTTCACCACCACCCTTTCCAGGGGGAAAAAGACCCGTCAACCGCGCCAAACTCCCAATTTATTAGGCCTTTTTCATCTGCGTAGGCGTAGCCCGCCGCAGGCATCGCTAAGACACGCGCCTGTAAATGTTCTAAAGTTCCGTCTTCACGCCACCGTTTTAACCATCTATGGGCGGAGCTTTTCGATGCCCATGAACCTATCCCACGTGGTAGGTCGCACCATCGACACCCAGTAATCAGAATGTACAACAGACTATTTAATACATGGCGGTATGGCGCATGAGGCATTCCTCTACCACGTTTGGATGGTTGCTGAGGAAATATGTCTTCAAACAACTTCCATTCCAGGTCATTCAATCCTTCAAAACGTCCAGCCATTAGGTGATCTACCCAACTCAAGCAAAAAGTAGATTACCACATTTTTACATTAGTGGGATAGGTTCAATTTAGTTGCTCTGTACCTGAATTAATTAATTCAAAATTACTGAGCTATTCTTCAATTTTGAATTTTGAATTTTGAATTGTTTCGGTCAATTTAAAATCCCCAAGCTACATCCCTTTATGGGTGCAGTCAATCTCAAATCTCAAATCCAAAATCCAAAATCGGATTGACTCTTGACCTGGGACAGCTTAAGCGCGAGTACATTTGATATGGACGCGCATCAGCTTATAAACACAGCTGTTTTATATTATCAGGACTTACGCAAGTGTCATATTTTTAACGCCAGAGGTTGTCCAGAGTCAAAGGTCAAAAGTCCAAAAAACCTTGATTCTTGACCCTTGATTCTTGACCCTTGACCCTTGACCCTTGACCCTTGACCCTTGACCCTTGACTCTTATACCAGAAGCCTTGTGTGCCAGTTGCGTAAGTCCTAATTATGTTAGGTGCGGGTTTGGCATAGCGAAAAACTAAATGTTTTCATAGTATTTTTGACAACTAACGCCGCAAAGATTATGATACTGTAGGCAAATGAGGGGTAGCACCCCTCATGGTATGAAATGGCTCAATTAACAGGGAATTTACCCTCTGTAACAGTGCAAACTTTCTAAGCTCAGCCTCAAAAAACTAAGATTGAAGGGTCAAACCCCGATGAGATCAAAGCTAGGTGTGTCATAATGTCACGAGCCAAAATAAGTCTTCAATGAAGAGTCTCTGAGAAGCCTACACTTACCTGTACTCAGGAGGTGTAGGTACGTCACTCAAGCTAACTGGTTGTTGCATACAGATCGTACGCCTCCAAGAAAAATTGAGGCTATCCGACCCATAACTCTCTGAGAAGAAGGATTATGTACTCCCACCAGCTTTTAAAGCCGGACGGTCGTCAACTAACCTTATACAGCCGATTTCCCATCGCCGAAACTATCATAGCCACTAGCCCCAGCAATCAACTAGTTGAGGCCAACTCCCATCTACGCTGGCATCCGTTGCGTGGCGAATGGGTAGCTTATGCGAGTTCTTATCAAGAGCATACTTTATTGTCGTCCTCAGAGTTTAACCTGCTCGCAACGTCCAACGGCTCGCAATTTGCTACTGAACTCCCCCCAGGTAGATATGATGTGGCAGTGTTTGATAACTACTTGCCCTTGATGACGCCATCAGCACACAATTCACCTACGTGCATAGTGGAAACGCTACCTGCAAATGGGGTGTGTGAGATTGTGGTTTTTACACAAAATCCTCAAGCATCTCTGAGTTCTCTGGAACTAGATCATCTGGATTTGCTGTTACAAGTATGGGGCGATCGCACCTCGATACTGGGAGCAAATCAGCAAATTCAGTACGTGCTACCGTTTGAAAACAAGAGTGCAGAAGTAGGTGTTACTTTGCACCAACCGTATGGAGAGATATATGCATATCCCTTTATACCCCCTATTCCTGCACGGATGCTGGAAATGCAGAGACGATTTTACCAGGAACATCAGCGGGGTTTGCTGGTAGATTTGATTCAAAAAGAGATTGCACAAAGAAAGCGGATTATTTATCAGGATGAGTATGCGATCGCTTTTGTTCCAGTGTGCGCTCGTTACCCGTATGAAGTCTGGATTGCGCCAATTCAGCCAGTAGCTACCTTGTTTGAACTAACTCCAAAACAACGCTGGGGACTTGCTAAAGCCTTCAAAACTGTTACCCTCAAGTATGACGGTTTGCTTGATCGCGCATTTCCCTACTCAATGACTTGGTTTCAAGCACCAACTGACGGGAAAATACATCCCGAAGCGCATTTACACGCCGAGTTTTATTCAACTGCTCGAACTCTATCCAGATCTAAACTTGCAGGGGGAATATTTATCAATAACGCGTTACCAGAGGAGAAAGCAAAGGATTTACAGGCTGTAGTTGTGAATATAGAACCAACTACAGAACAACGTAAATTTAGTCCACAGTTGAATGGTTCCCGGTGATTGGAACCTGGCAATAATACTTCACTCCGCAAGTACTTAGATTATGAAAAGCCCTCATAGCAAGCTTTTCGGAGTGTGTATTAATTACGAATTACGAATTACGAATTACGAATTAGTATGATACGCTATCTGCTTGAGGAATGTAGAGGTACTAAAGATGACTAAGCTGCGCGTGGGGTTACTATTTGGTGGTCGTTCGGGAGAGCATGAAGTCTCGATAAGCTCAGCACGGGCGATCGCTAAAGCCTTGAGTGCAGAGCAAAATGCTGACAAGTACGAAATACTGCCTTTCTACATCCAAAAAGATGGACGTTGGCTGGTGGGGGAAGCGCCACAAAAAGTTCTAGAAAGTGGCATCCCGCTACTAGAATCCCAGGAAGAATCAACATCTGAGGAACATCTTTCGTCCCTTAGCCAATGGCAATATCCTTCTGAAGTTGCACAAGTGGATGTGTGGTTTCCCATTCTCCACGGCCCCAACGGTGAAGACGGTACAATTCAGGGGTTACTTACTCTGATGCAAATCCCCTTTGTTGGTTCTGGGGTGCTAGGTTCCGCAATGGGTATGGATAAAATTGCCATGAAAATGGCGTTTGAGCAAGCGGGACTATCACAGGTGAAATACAAGGCGTTAACTAGAGCACAAGTTTGGTCTAATCCTTGCATATTTCCTAAACTATGTGATGAAATCGAAGCAACATTGAGCTATCCCTGTTTTGTCAAGCCTGCTAATTTGGGTTCATCCGTAGGTATTGCCAAAGTGCGATCGCGCCAAGAATTAGAAGCAGCATTAGATAAAGCTGCTGGTTATGACCGCCGATTAATTGTAGAAGCTGGTGTCGTAGCTAGGGAAATTGAGTGTGCAGTTTTAGGAAACGATCAACCTAAAGCCTCTATCGTAGGTGAAATTACGTACAATAGCGATTTTTATGATTACGAAACGAAGTATACTGAAGGTAGAGCAGATTTACTGATACCTGCATCGTTACCAGATGCGATCGTCCGTCAAATTCAAGACATGGCTTTGCAAGCCTTTGCTGCTGTTGACGCTGCTGGATTGGCAAGAGTAGACTTTTTCTACGTGGAAGCAACAGGCGAAATATTAATTAACGAAATCAATACTTTACCTGGCTTCACGGCGACGAGTATGTATCCCCAACTCTGGGCGCATAGTGGCATCTCCTTTCCAGAATTAGTTGATCAGTTGATTCAACTTGCTCTTGAAAGACATTCTATTGGTTAGCTAATAGAATCAGCGAATTGGTTTTTAGAGAATTACAGCAAAAAGTAACAAAAAGTACAGATTTTTAGCAAAAAACAGTCAGATTTAGTAGCCTTTGTGTTACAAAAAAGCTACTTGAATCCAAAATTTTGTTACGGATACCTGATGCTTGGCTCCTCTATTACAATCAGGGACTAGAGGGGTACAAATCTGAAAGTAATCATGGAAAATAGTCAGAGTGTACAGTACGAGCTAACCCAACTAATAGGGGACACTCCAGAACTGACAAACAGTGAATCGAGACTACTCAAAAACTCTAATGTTCTGATATATCTGGTTGCACATCATCCTTGGCTATTGTTAACTGGGTTATTAGCCATGTTTTTAGGAGGTGGTGCCTTTGCCATATACAGCCTGGGTCATGTTGGGCGTCTGGCACAGGAAGAACCAGAACAAATCCCAGCTGTAGTTGAAAAACCACTCAAAACGCCCTCTGAGAATAGCAACTCTACACCTTTATGGATAGTAGTTGCGATCGCCCTCAGCTGTGGTAGTGGTTGCTTGATAATTTTCCGGATACTCAATCGGCCAAAGCAACCGCAAAAAGTCCAAAAACATATTAACCGCTATGAGGCACACTTGGCACAGAGCCATTACCCAAGGTTGGAACCACGTCTTCCCAGGAATCCACCAGTTTTTGTGCCACAGCAACAACTGACACCCGTTATGCCGATAGCACCTAAAACAAAACACTTGGTAACGGTTCTCCCACCAGAGCACAAGCACCGCCTAGATACGCGCACAGAATCTTTGGCAGACTTAATGGATCTTCGCAAAGAAAGTTCGTTGTCTGCAATTTTACACAAGTATTAATACTACTGTAAAATACAAACCTGTTAAATTAATACTTTTTACCAACAAGGGCACGACTATACCGTGCCCTTACTTGTGGTGTTTTGAATAAGTCTCTTCCCAATGCCCAATGCCCAATGCCCAATGCCCAATGCCCAATGCCCAATGCCCAATGCCCAATCCCCAATGCCCAATCCCCAATCCCTTTTACAAACCTGCCAAAATGGCAACCAGTTTCTGATTTACCTGGTTAAATTGTAGAAGATAAACGACTTCAAGGGTATTGTTATCAGGGTCTACCACGTAATCAAATTTGTTTTGCCAGACAGTATCTACTAAGTTATTTACACAAATAGGAAAGCTATCTATTTCAATAATTTGCAGACTATTTATCTAAGCAAATAAATATTAATAATCAAGTTTGACATTTGCTGCAACAGGAAGATTAAGTGTGTATAGATGTTGTTTTTGAAGTACGCGTTAGCCCCCTAAATAACGAGCAACTTCTGTACACAGTCCTGTTCACTCCAGTGGCAAATGGTAGAGTGGGAGTCTGAAAGCTAACTGATATGCTTCCTCCCACTCTTTTTTATTAGGAACAAGATGAAAAACTCCACGCCACTTGCGGGATGGAGTTTTTGGGCATGGGGAACTTGGGGCCCCCTCTGGGGATAAGGGGCAATAGGGAGTGAGGCATAGGAAAGAAGCTACCAATGCCCTCCAATCGTAATTGCTGCCCAGAAACCAGAACTAATTGTCAATCCGGTTAGAGGCGATCGCATGACCATCTTGCAATCCTGACTTTTCACGGGATGTGGAAAGTCAGCGTTAAGATGGGTATTTCAATGTTTCCAAGGAATTCATCTTTTGATTTTAAATGGACTTGTGTGTACACCGTAGGTACACGCCGGAGGGGGAAGCGGTGGCGGTGGCCCAGATAATGAGGCGGTTTCGGTGCAGAAGTGAATACTGCTCACTATGTCAACTACCTGCATATATAATTACAAATATAAATTTGTTATCAAGCAACTAGCATAGTATTAAATGTTTAAATGATGGTTATTAACTGTCTCAACTGTCCTTGCATTCTCCTAAAAATCGTGGCACAGTTAGAACCATAACGTATTGGGATTATTCAATAGTCTAGTGATTTACGCCGTGCTGTACTAGTTACTGAAGAACCAACACTATTTAATGGTCGGGAAAACAACAGAAAAAAAATAACGTGTCTTCTCCTGTTATAGATTTCCGTATTAGCAAATCCTCTAGCCCAAATGTGGATGAAACTCGTATCACAGACCTGATACCCAAAACTGCTATTCCTTACCCAGAACTTACGGCTGGTACATATAACTTTAATCCAGTTCTACCTGACCAATTTGACCCATTGATCAATAATGCCTTCAACCCACCAATCACAGTAGAAGTTGCCAATCAACAAGTCCCGGCCGGAGTCATTTTTGATGTAATTGCTACAGGTAATGGCTTAGGCCAAACACCTAACTCACTGAAACTCACAACTGCTTTAACAAAAGTAGCGCCTCCTAATGCTAATGGGTGTTATCAGATTGTGCAGTAAGCAGTATCAACTTAGTCAGGCATTTTTAGCCATAGGAATCTTATTTAGGGCTTGCTGAATAAGTCTCTCAAGCAAATGTAGAAGCCACACAGCTTACAAAATACTTGTTTCATCGCTCAGTTTCAGAATTTACCCAGCGATCGCTAACGATTGTGCAAGGGTTTTGAGACTTTAGATGTTATGACCTTGCACTTGTTTGTTGGAAAAAGGCTTAAAATCCTTATCTAGTCTATATTACAATTCTATTCAGCAAGCCCTATTTAATTTTTGAAAAAACCGTATAACTATTGAAGCGGAAGTGGCTGATTCAATCAGACCCGCTTCAGTAGCTATTAATGAGCAGCGCACTGTATGGCAATTTCTGTCATCCTTACCAATTGAGGATCGTCGGCGGTAATCTCCTCTCCCTTCACTAAACGCTTGAGAAGATCATGCAAACCTAAATTAAACCGCGCTAACCACCGCTTAGTTTTATCTTAGTGGCGTTGGTTTCCTTGTAGCCGAATGGGGGACGAGGGGCAACCCAGATGTGGAACGGAACTTTGGGACGATAGCGCCATAATTGTTGAGAATATTCTGTAGCAAATTGTAATACAGGATGAAATACACCGAATACGGCTTCAATTTGAGATGTAATTATTATGGCTGTAAATACAGATAGAATATTATTAATCACTTCAAATCAATTTCAAAAAAAACAAATTGAATGACTCGATTTGTACATGATGAATTTGCCAAGGATTATCTAGAAGAACTGTTAAAACCTTATGGGGAAGTAAAATCATCATCAAAAATCTCAGGAGAGATCAAAGAAATTGATGTGTTATTTACTCCTTCAGCACAGCAAACTTCTAATCTAGAATTGTTAGGGTTACTAGGAAGATTTGCAGAATTTCCGGCAATATTAGAACCCTTTCGCAATGCAGCTTCTGGTGATGAAATCTGTGATTGTATTCAAAAGTTATTAGAAGTAAAATCTGGATTGCGACGAGATGCTAAAGCAAATAAAACCAAACTCCAGGATTCAAATATTCCTAAACTATGGGTTCTGACTCCAACTGCATCCCCAGCATTACTATCGAGCTTTAATGTTAATCAGAAATCGGAGTGGCTACCAGGGATATACTTTTTAGGTGATGCTCTACGGACAGCAATTGTTGCTATTCATCAACTACTGCAAATACCGGAAACGTTGTGGCTAAGAATACTGGGTAGAGGAAGCACACAGTCACAAGCAATTATTGAGTTGCAAGCTTTACCATCAAATCACCCATACAAGCAAGTGACGCTAGAATTGGTTTACAACCTACGCGAAAATTTAAGAATCAACCAAAATTTAGAATTAGATGACACAGAGTTAATTATGAGATTAGAACCACTTTATCAGCAAGACCGTGAAAGAGCCAAACAAGAAGGAAAAAAAGAAGGAAAAGAAGAAGGACAACAGGATTTAATTATACGTCAACTAAATCGTCGTTTTGGTGAAATTGATGCATCGTTGATTGAACAAGTTCGAGGATTATCTATTGAGCAATTGTCTACTTTAGGAGAGGCGTTATTAGATTTTTCTGTAGTGGCGGATTTAGAAGTTTGGATGAACCAGCAAGCCGGATAATAACGCAACCTACACCGCCATCAGCCAATCTGACTTTTCACGGGATGTGAAAAGTCAGTCTTGCAATCAAGTCATGATGGTGGGGGGTATCAAAGATTCGTTTTCAGGACTTACGCAAAATACCTCTCAAACTCTCATTTCTCTGTGCTGCGCCAGTTGCTACAACGGGGCGAACCCCCGCAACGCACTGGCTTCTCTGTGCCTCTGCGGTTTGATTCTTCCGTAACTTGTGCGTAAATCCTGGTTTTGACAGAGGAACCGCCATAAGTGCTCTCGTGAAACAATTAAGGGGCAATAATAAAAATATGAATTTCTCTTGATGCAAATATTAGAAAAGCTAATTTTCTTGTAAAGAAGTACGAAGTGGGTAGAACAATGAACGCTCAGGGACGTAAGTCAGGGGTACAAACCCAGGGACAATGGATGCATCAGAGTAGTAATCCAAAAGATTGGTCATGGAAATTCTGGCCCGCTGTACCACTTTACCCATATAGCAAGCGTCGGACATTGTGTCGAGAAATAGTTAAAGATACTATCTGGACATTTGATCAGCTTCACGGCATTCTCTACACAATCGTGCCGATTCGGATGACTGTAGTCAAACTAGAAATAGGTGGTCTTTTGGTCTATGCACCGGTTGCTCCAACCCTAGAGTGTGTGCGCTTGGTTAACGAGTTGGTGATCAAGCACGGTGACGTTAAGTATATTATTCTGCCAACTAGCTCTGGATTGGAACATAAGGTATTCGTTGGCCCTTTTGCCAGACACTTTTCCCAAGCGCAAGTTTTCGTTGCGCCGCACCAGTGGAGCTTCCCGCTAAACCTGCCACTGCATTGGCTTGGCTTTCCCCAAGAACGCACCCAGGTGCTTCCAGAGAATAAAAGCCTTGCTCCCTTTATTGATGAGTTCGACTATGAAGTGCTGGACATCAACCTGGGACGGGGAGCTTTTACAGAGGTTGCTTTTTTGCATAAGCGATCGCACACTCTACTAGTAACTGATTCTGTACTGTCTGTACCAGAAGATCCGCCTGAGATCACCCAATTCGACCCTTACCCATTGTTATTTCACGCTAGAGACAATGCCTTGGAGATTATTGAGGACAGTCAAGCAAATCGCCGCAAGGGATGGCAACGCATCTCACTGTTTGCCATTTACTTTTGTCCAAGTGCCTTGGAAATAACTAAACCGGGGCAAATGTTCAGCGATGCGCTCAAAGCGCCACAGCACTCACTAAAAGCATACTTCGGGTTATTTCCATTTCGATGGCAAGATAACTGGAAGCAGTCATTCGATGCTCTACGGGGAGACGGGCGTCCATTTGTAGCACCGATTCTGCAAATCCTCATTCTTCCGCAAGCACCGAGACAAGTACTCAATTGGGCTGATAATATTGCTAAGTGGGATTTTCAGCAGATTATTTCTTGTCATTTTGACTCGGTAACTGAGGCGAGTCCGCGTCAATTTCGACAGGCATTCACTTTCCTCGAAAAGCAACCCTCGATGAGTGAGGACTCATCTGGAAGCACAATTCAGCCGCTGTTAGAGAAAGACTTGAAATTCATCAGGGAACTAGAGGCGGATCTGGTTAGGCGAGGCATTGCGACGCCAGTCAAGGAGAAAGTTTGATGCTCCCCCACTTCAGAAGTTTGGAGATGAATAATGGTTTGAATTGAATTTATCTCTTATGCCAAACGCAGATAAGGACACTTTTGCAAAAACCCAGATGCTTTATTGTGAGCATCTAGGTTATGAGTGTGTGTTGGTGTAGGTCTAATAATGCCACCGAAGAGATCATCCAACCCATAGGGTGTAAAAAATTGCCATTGTCCTTGTGTATCTAGTCGAACTCCTACAGCAGTAGCGGTGTGCAGCCAATCTGTGATGCCATCTTCTGTACTTGTGTAGGCTCTGTAACCAAGACGCCAACGCGCAAAGCTGGCTTGATTTTTCACATCAAACTGCTCATTCTGAAATCGTTTTGTTAAAGTTGCCTTTGCGGCTAGTTCTTGGGAACGGTTTCCCTCAATATCAAAGAATGCAATATCAAAATCTTTGATACCTAATGCACATTCATTGCCAAAGATTGAATGCCAAACTGTATTGCGGACTGCACCCCCTGCTAACCACCAGTTCGGCAAGTTAAGTTGAGCGATCGCAGGTAATACTGCACCAATAATTGTATCAGCTAAGATCGTCTGTAGGCGAGTGTTACTATTCATATCAAATTCCTGGGATTGTCAAGTAGAAGGTGAAAATATTATCATTCATATTTCACAAAGCTTACGGTGTTTTTAGTACTACTGTGATCCCTGATGGGTCGATGTTTATCAGGACAAATTCTGTAGTCATAGTATAAAGAGAACAAGGTTGCACGCAAGGATCAATTGTGAATTTAAAATTGAAAATTTTTATTTATGGAAGACTTATTTGCGCGGCTAGAACGCACACTAAATCCTCAACTGCCTTCCCTAACAGAGTCACAAAAACAACTATTGCAAGAACTCAGCATCAATGAAAATCAACCCGGTACAATTGGGCACGATTTTCAAACACTGATAGATTTCTTGCAACCAAATGGGGTAGAAGTTAGTAGTGTTAATAATCTTTTACCATTAAAAGTATTATCAGAAATTAATTCTCAGTTAAGTCACCCAATTGAAAATAAACTCAAACGTCCTGTACAAAAATCATATCCCTACATTAATGGACTCTATTTGTTATTACGCAGTTCTGGGATAGCTCAAATTAGATCCCAAGGAAAGAAGCAGATTTTAGTATTAGACGAAACCACCTTGAAATCATGGTTAAGCCTTAACCCAACAGAACGCTATTTCAACCTAATAGAGGCCTGGTTGATTTGGGGAAATAGCGAAATTTTAGGTGAACACCAAGACTCATTCGGTAATTTATTTAGGTGCATTCAGTTTTGGACTCGCATCCCAGATAAAGGTTTAAAATTTGCTAAATATGAAGAGCAACAAAATATTAGTTATTACCCTAGTCTTCATAATGTTGCCCTGTTAGAGTTATTCGGATTGCTATCTATCAAACAAGGAAAACCACAAGAAGGCAAAGGTTGGCGCATTGCCAGTTTACAACGCTTGCCTTTTGGTGACGCTCTTTTGCACTTCCTATTTCCGATTGGTATCCGAGGGGAGTTACAGGATGATGTCGATGTGACTTTTGGAAAATTGCAGTCATATCTACAAGCATTTTTTCCAGAGTGGAAGCATAATTTATGTGTGTCAAAGCAAGGCTTCACAGATGGTATTTATATTTTTAAAGTATCAGTTTCCCGTTCTTGGCGACGCATTGCTATACCAGCGCAAAAACCATTAAGCTGGTTAGCCGAGACGATTCTTGATGCTTTTGACTTTGATTATGACCATCTGTATGAGTTTAGTTATAAAGACCGTTTTGGCCGCACAATCAAGATTTGTCATCCATACCTGGAAACACCACCATTCGCAGATCAAGTGCAAATTGGTGACTTGCCTTTAGAACCTGGTACTAGAATGACCTATCTTTATGATTTTGGTGATAACTGGGAATTTGATGTGCAATTAGAAGCAATTAATCCACCGGATAAAAAAATTAAAAAAGCCAAGATTTTGGAAATTCATGGAAATGCACCTCAGCAGTATTGGAGTGAGAATAATGAATTGAATGAAAACGAGGAGTAGTCAACTGCCCCATCCCCAAGGGGATGGGACTTGTAATTGGTTGAGGCTTACATCCCCCATACAAACGTCCTTATACCAAATATGGTGTTGCTTAAAGTTAATAAATAAGGCTTTATTGTTTACCAATAATACATTACTTAATTTTGACGCATATATCCAAATCTTTGTCAAAAAAACTATCTAAGGATTTGTGTAAAAATAACCTGAACAATTGTTGTGTGAAAGCTAGATTTAGCAAGCTATTCCAAATAAATTTTGTACAACTTATTTTTACATGATGCCTTAAGGATTGTTGAAGTCAATCAGAAAAACGTAACTTAAAGTTATTAGTTATCAAAGTTTGAGATAGAATGCAAATCAATCAACCCGGCTTAGTATTGGCACCTAGTTCAGAAGGCTGGTGGGACTCCGAGCGAGTTTCCGCACCGCAGGTTCTGCGGTGTTCCGATGGATGGAAGATGTGGTACTACGGTCGGGACGCTTCTTTTGATCGGCAAATCAACTTGCCTACTGGTCGCTGTGGTTTAGCTATTTCCGCTGACGGTGTTCATTGGGAACGGGTGAAGGGTTCCCTAACTATGGGAGCTATCTTTGAGCCTCACCCGGAAGCCAATCGATTTGACTCAGCCCATGTCGGTGTCAGTAATGTACACTTCTGTGATGGTCTTTACTGGATGTGGTACTTCGGTGGTGATCATACTGTTGTCGATGTGGGAAAGTTTCAAGCTAAAGGAGTGCAGATGCGCCCCGGCTGTGCCGTCTCACGTGACGGCATCAACTGGGTGCGTCTTGAAGGCCCTTATCGGGGGGCCTTCCTTGATTTGGGCAAAACAGGGGAATTTGATGCACTTTTCTGCGGGTGGCCGCAAGTACTACCTGATGATGATGGAACTTGGAAGCTGTATTATCACACCTTGAACCCAGACAGAGGATTTCTAGTAGGCTTAGCGGTATCCAGCGATGGCTTGGGCTGGGAAAAAGTTGGTCAAATCCTCGGGCCGGGCACACTTGGAAGCTTTGATGAGCGGGGCATTGGTACTCGCCATGTACTGAAGATAAACGGCCAATACGTGATGTTCTACGAAGGTGTTAACAGCAGTGGTTATCACTCCATCGGTGTAGCCGTTTCTGACGATGGCATTCATTGGCAAAAAGATCAAGGTGAGCAAGCCAATGGTTCCGTATTTTGCCATGCTCAACAGGGTTCTGGTCGCTGGGACGCACGGGCAGTAGGTACGCCTTGTGTAGTGCCAATGGATGATGGGAGTTTCCGTATGTACTACATTGGCGCTAACGAAGGTGGCTATGATGAGCTATCGTCAAAGCACCAGATTGGTTTAGCAGTGAGTTCAGGAGCTAATTTTCGTCAGTGGTATCGCTGGGGGGAATAAACGCAAGTTTGACACTTTTACTCAATGGCTTAAAAACTTAACCTTAAGCTGTTACACCACAGGGACATAATTAAATTAGTCTTTAACTCAGCCGTATTTTGGACATTGAAGCGACACCCTGCTGAGTTGTCCAGCTTTTGCAGTTTCAAAAGTTCTATATCTGCTAGCTTCAATCTGAGGCGATGAGTAACTAGTTGTAGTTGCTGCACATCGCGCTCGGTAAACTGGTGAGACTGGAACGTGCCAACGTGCAAAACCCCGGTCACTCCCTGCTTGACGGGCAACGGAACACCGACGAGCGATCGCAAACCCTTTTGGCGCAAAATGGGACTGATGATTTCTACCTTTGATAAGTCATTAACTATCATTGGTTCATTGCTGGCGGCAATGCGACCAGCAATACCTTGCCCAACAGGAATTTGAATATTTTCTACGATTTCCTCCTTAAGTCCGATGGTGGCATACACGAATAGATTCTGTTTGTCTGTAGTCGGTAGTAGAAGCGTGACAGTATCTACAGACATATAGTCTCTCAGCCAATCTAACAGCTTTTTGATGGAAGCAATAAGCTTATTTTCTGTATTGTCTGGCCCATTACCTACAAAGACATTCCAGCCCTTGTAGGACTTTGGTAATCCAGTGTGATCTCCCCAAAATACCATTACTTAACTCCAGGAACTACAAAAAAACAGGTAAGGTGTTTATATTTCCGCAAATTATAGCTTTATATCAGAAGTTGGTGTTGCCAATTAAGTTGAAAGGTGTATATATGACCTGGAATGGAATGACAGATGTTTATTAGCGATCGCAATGTATAATAACTCACTTGCAAATAAAGTTTTACGTTGTCGTACTGCAATAATATGAGTTTGTTTGTATATCAAAGGTAGGAATTCGCATAAATGCAAATAGCTCAGAAATGGTTAGCTCAAAAAACTAATCAGTCAGTGTTTTTTTTACTGGTTGGGGGACTGCTGTTTCGAGCTTTCCTTGCTTTCTGGCTTTACCCTACCTTTGATGAAGCTTACTACTATCTTTACAGCTTGCATCTGGACTGGAGCTATTTCGATCATCCAATTCTTGTAGGGCTAACAACTGGTTTTGGCCCGTGGTCAACTGGAGTTGTATCCCAATTTACGATTCGTCTGGGAGCGCTGATTTGTCACACAGGCAGTTTGGTGCTATTGTATTTGACTAGTCTAAAATTATTCTCTGCAAAAGCCGCCAGCTTAACTTTGGCGATCGCTACCATCAGTCCAATTTTTCTAGTTGGCTTTGGCGTCCTGAGTCTCCCCGACAGTCCGTTGATGTTTTTTTGGTCAGCTAGTTTATACTGTGCAGCTGATGAATTTTTTCGGCAGCCTCGAACTCAAAAGCACAGCCTGTTGCAACCGGAATCCTGCTCATTTAATTTATATGTTCCTAGTTACCGCTTGGCTTATCTTGGTCTTATAGTGGGATTAGCTTGCCTCAGCAAATATCACGGTTTTATTTTAGGACTGGGGCTAGTTGGTTTTTGTCTAACTAGTCCACGCTATCGCTGTGTTTTCCGCTCCCCTTGGGCATGGTTAGGATTAGGCTTATTTGTGCTCACCATCTCCCCAATTTTGCTTTGGAATATGCAGCATGATTGGGTGTCCTTTCGTTTTCAATCAGAGCGAGCAGTACCCAAAGGTAGCTACAATCTGCTAAGTGTAGGAGGCGTCTATTTGGCTGGGGTAGCTTACCTGTTCCCAACTATAGGATTACCGCTCTGGTGGGTGAGTTTACGACTAGTACTAGCTCGAACAATGCAACTTTTTTCTCAGAAATCACTAACTGTTAAAAGAGATTTAGAGGCTTCTTCGCTGTTGATTTTATGGGTGTCTCTGCCTTTAACTTTAGGGTTTACTCTCATCGGTGGATATCGGCAAATTTTGCCTGCTTGGTCTATGCCTGGATTTTGGGGGTTAACTTTGCTGTTAGGACAACAAGCAATCATCTGGGAGCAGCAATCCCGGCGTCGTGTGCGGCGATGGCTCTTAGGTTCGGGCATTATGGTAAGTAGCATTTTACTCATTGCCCTGTTGCAAGTGACAACAGGAATAGTACAAAAGCCTAGCCAGTACGCTTTGATGGGTGGGTTTTTGCCTCCCAAGGATGACCCCTCTACAGAATTAATTGATATTCAGCAATTGCGGCGTGGCTTTGCTGAATCTCCCGTCCTGAGTGCGGCGCTACAAAACTCTAGCTTTATTTTTACCAATCGCTATTACTTGGGTGGGCCGATTGCTATGTCCCTTAGACCTCTTGCTCACGTACCAATAACTTGCTTCGACATTGGCAAGGATCTACGTGGCTTTGCTTTTTGGTCAGAGCCTAATCAATGGCTGGGAGAAGACGCGCTATATATTACTACTAATCCCTTTAATCAAAGAAAAGATTTGATGGCTAACTATCGAACTTACTTTAATAGCTTGAGTGAGATCGAAACCATACCAATTCGACGCGGCGGGGTAGTTGTCAACGTCATTTATATCTATCAGGCTAAAACACTTCTAAAGCCATATCCTCGCTCTTACGGGATTTAACAGTTATAGCGGTTATCGATTGGATGAGAACACCAAACTCCTTACTGTAAAATCATTTCAGCAAAGTTTTTGTATCTCACTCAACTGCATACCGCTATAGCAATTTACCAAATTATTTCATGCTGCCAGTTATTGAAAGTATTGTATTACGTCAAATGGCTTCGGGCGATCGCCTATACTTACAACTATACAAATTCATCGGCGCTCAACCCGGGAAATCAGTTAGTCATTTGTTATTGGTCATTTGTCATTTGGAGTTAGGATCTTTTTAGATCCTTAACTCACATGTACAGACACGATTAATCGCATTGCTACTTAACTTAGCACTGAATTTAGTCGCCCAAATAAATACCCATGCCGCGAGCGGTTTTTACTAAAGTACCATTGGGATCTACGGCGCTATATTGAGCGATCGCTTCTGTGATTGGTACACTTAATACCTGGCGATTTTGCCATGTCACCATGCGATCATATTTATTCTCTGCTATTAGATTAACTGCTGCAACACCAAACACAGTTGCAACTAATCTATCTAGCGGTGAAGCAGTTCCACCCCGTTGAATGTGTCCTAAAACTGTGACTCGTGTTTCTACGCCAATGTGCTGGATAATTTCATCCGCTAAATATTCGCCAATTCCACCATATCTAGATTGACCTAAGCGATTTGTAATTGTCACATTTTCCCCATTCTGGGTACGAACTGCTTCAGAAACAATAATCAAACAATAATTTTTGCCTTTTTCTTGGCGTTCTTTGATTTTGTGGCAAATGTGATCAATTGTGTATGGTATTTCGGGAATTAAAATTACATTTGCTCCCCCCGCAATTCCCGCAGCGATTGCTATGTGTCCTGCATCACGTCCCATGACTTCCAAAATCATGACTCGGCTATGACTTGCAGCGGTAAAATGTAACCGATCTAGTGCTTCTGTGGCAATATTAACAGCTGTATCAAAACCGATCGCATGTTCAGTCACACCAATATCGTTATCAATCGTTTTGGGAATACCAACTAGGTTGATACCGCCTTGTTGTGCTAGGCGGCGGAGAATTGCTAAACTACCATCGCCGCCAATACCGATCAAAGCGTCTAACCCTAGTTCATGGTAGCCTGCGATGATTTCTTCAGAGCGATCGCATACACTTCCATCTGGCATAGGAAAAGCAAAAGGATCGCCTTTATTAGTTGTACCCAACATTGTGCCACCCGCAGTTAACAGCGAGTCAACTTGATCTATTTCTAGCTTTGTGGCTTGCGGCGGATGTGTCATTAATCCTAGAGTAGCCTGACGAATTCCCAAAACTTCCCAATCGTAAGTATTGACAGCACAATTTACTACAGATCTAATGACCGCATTTAAGCCAGAGCAATCTCCTCCACTAGTAAGAATTCCAATGCGTTTGCGTTCTCCCATATCTTTTTTTGACATTTTGATCCAAATATATTTAGTAGTGGATTAAACTTAAGCCAGGGTTAGTAGTAGATTAAACCTCAGCAAAAATTCTCTGTGTAAATGCCAAAGTAATTTTATGTTTGTTTTGTGTCTAAAAACAAAACAAAGTTATCCTAGCTGTAAAATATGAGTGTAGAACCAGTAGTAGATTAAACGTAAACAAAAAGCAATCCCCAAAAATACAGGGTGATTTTATGCTTGTTTTGTGTATAAGAAAAAACCAAGTTATCCCAACTGTAAAATATGAGGGTGGAGCCAAAGGTGACTAGTATTGATAATTACAACTTCTCTTTTTCAGGAGAAGTCACAATCCCCCAGGCTCCTCCTGAATTCAAATCAGGTTTTATCGGCATTATTGGGCGTCCTAATGTCGGTAAATCTACTTTAATGAATCAATTGGTAGGACAAAAAATTGCCATCACATCACCGATAGCACAAACCACACGTAACCGTTTGCGCGGTATTTTAACCACACCAGAGGCGCAGTTAATTTTTGTAGATACGCCAGGAATCCATAAACCCCATCATCAATTGGGGGAAGTGTTGGTACAAAATGCCAAAATTGCCATTGAATCTGTAGATGTAGTGCTGTTTGTAGTCGATGGCTCCGTGGCTTGTGGCGCAGGCGATCGCTATATTGCCGATTTACTGTGTCGCAGCGAAACACCGCTGATTGTAGGCGTCAATAAAAGCGATCAACAACCTGAAGATTCTCAGCTTTTAGATGATACTTACGCCCAAATGGCTAAGTCCCAAAAATGGGAAATTGTTAAATTTTCTGCCAAGACGAGTGCAGGATTACCACAACTTCAACAATTATTAATTGGACATTTAGAAACCGGGCCGTTATATTACCCTCCAGACTTGGTAACTGATCAGCCAGAACGCTTCATTATGGGCGAGTTGATCCGAGAACAAATCTTATTGTTAACTCGTGAAGAAGTGCCTCATTCAGTAGCGATCGCTATCGACTTAGTAGAAGAAACTCCCAGCATTACCCGTGTACTAGCCACCATCAACGTCGAGCGCGATTCCCAAAAAGGCATCCTTATCGGTAAAGGCGGATCGATGCTCAAAGCAATTGGTAGCGCAGCTCGTGAACAAATCCAAAAGTTAATCGCTGGCAAAGTTTACCTAGAACTATTTGTGAAAGTCCGACCAAAATGGCGTCATTCTCGAATCAGCCTAGCAGAGTTAGGCTATCGCGTGGAAGAATAGGAGAATTAGTCAAAAGTCGAAAGTCAAGGGTAGCCACTGCGTTGGACGGGTTTCCCGGCTTAAAGCAAGTGGCGTTCAAGGGTCAAAATTAATCACTTCTGTCTTTAGTCTTTTGTCTGCTAATTTCTGACTCCTATCTCCTAACTGCTAATTGAATAAAATGTCTCCAAATACTAGTTATCCTTTAAATTTGCCTGTCAATGCTCCCCCGTTGCGAGTCTTAATTGTCGAAGATGATCCGATGATGCAACTAGGACTAGAGCAATCGCTAATGGCCCATCCCCAGTTAGAGATTGTTGGACAAGCAGAAGATGGCTATTTGGGAGTCCAAGCAGCACTGCGACTAAAGCCTGATTTAGTTGTTATGGATATTGGATTACCGCGACTGGATGGGATTGCAGCGACACAACAAATTAAAGCAGCACTACCAGAAACTCGTGTGGTGATGCTAACATCTCACACAACGGAGACGGAAATTATCGCAGCCCTATCTAGCGGTGCAGATGCATATTGTATCAAAGGTGCGAGTGTAGAAAGACTATTGAGCGCGATCGCTGCCGCAGTTGATGGAGCAGCCTATCTCGATCCCCAAATTGCTCGGCGGGTGATTGACAATCTTAAACCGCCCTCACCCACCAACAACACCGCCAACTTATCTGGGCGTGAATTAGAAGTTTTGAAACTTATGGTAGACGGATTGAGCAACCCAGAAATAGCCCAAAAACTCTATCTCAGCCCCAACACTGTGAAAACTCACGTCCGAGGGATTATGAACAAACTAGCAGTTGACGATCGCGTACAAGCCGCAGTTGTCGCACTTCGTTCTGGTTTGGTTTGATGTCTAAAAAGTATTCGGGTCTAAATTAACAGGAAATAATAGAATTTCCTTACCTGCTAGCTTTGCTTGGTGATATAGCACAATTGCCCTTCCCAAGTAACAATACTTAATTGGAACCCACTCGTCATTATAAAAGTAAACTGTCACGCGGCTCATTGCAGACTCTTCCATCGGCAGTGGAATATGCCAGGACGAGTCCATAATTTGAACCTTACCTGTCGAGTCCATGCTTTGAACCTCACCTACATTAGGTATATTTACTTTGCCTCATTTAGAGGAATCATCGCAACCATCGTAAGTAATAGCTTTTATTGAAAGCGACGGGAAACTCCATCCCCAGGTGCATAGAGCATTGGTAGCTTCTTCTCTATGCCCCATGCCCAATGCCCAATGCCCCATGCCCCATGCCCATGCCCCTAATCCCCAATTCCCATGTTTGTTGACTTCTTTATTAAGCGACCTGTATTTACGAGTGTCTGCGCTATCATCATTCTGCTGGTAGGAGCAATCAGTATTCCAACACTGCCCACGGATCAATATCCAGAGATTAGCCCAACTCAAATTAACGTTACTGCTAACTATGTTGGTGCTAGTGCTGAAGTTGTAGAAAATACAGTTACAACTATCTTAGAGCGGCAAATTAACGGCGTTGAGGGCATGAAGTATATGACCTCAAGCAGCAGTAATAATGGCACAAGTACGATTACAGTCACATTTGATGCATCGCGGAACAAAGATATTGCAGCGGTCGATGTGCAAAATCGTGTGTCTCTAGCTGAACCGCTGTTACCAGAAGTTGTGCAGCAAACTGGAGTCGTTGTTAATAAGCAGTCTAACAACATTCTTTTAGCGATCGGATTGTACTCAGATAACAAAGACTATAACAATATATTTTTAAGTAATTATGCTGACCTATACATAGTAGATGCCCTGAAAAGAATCAAGGGTGTGGGTGAGGTGCAGATTTTTGGTGAACGCCGCTATGCTATGCGGCTGTGGCTCGACCCTAACCGCCTTGCTAGTCGTAACCTCACCGCCCAGGATGTGATTGACGCACTCGACGAACAAAACTTACAGGTGGGTGCTGGGCAAATCGGGCAGCAGCCAACATCACCAGATCACATGTATCAAATAGACTTGCAAGCTCTTGGCAGGTTAACTGAGGCAACGGAATTTGCCGACATGGTGATTAAGACAGGTGAGGATGGCACCCTGATTAAGTTAAAAGATGTGGGTCGAACGGAACTGGGAGCGGAAAATTACAGCACTTTCTTACGATTTAAAGGCAATGAGGGTGTGGGTATGGGGATATTCCCCACTCCGGGTAGTAATGCTTTAGACGTGGCTAAGGCTGTAAAAGCTGAAATGGTACGACTGAGGCAAAGTTTTCCGCCGGGACTAGAATATCAGGTGGCGTTTGATACAACGCTTTTTGTGGAAGCGTCTCTAGCAGAAGTGCTCAAGACGCTGATAGAAGCGATCGCTCTTGTGGTCTTGGTAATTTATATCTTCTTACAAGACTGGCGCACCACGTTGATCCCCGTGATTGTCGTTCCCTTAACCTTGGTTGGTACTTTTGCCTTTATCAAAGTTTTCGGATTTTCCATCAACACCCTAACCATGTTTGGTTTAACCTTAGCAACTGGGTTAGTGGTTGATGACGCAATTATCGTCGTTGAGAATATCTCTCGCTTAATTGAGGATGAGGGGATGCCACCCCGCCAAGCGGCTTCTGAGTCCATGAAGGAACTGTTTGGAGCAGTGATTGCGACTTCCTTAGTGCTAATGGCTGTATTTGTCCCCGTTGCTTTCTTTCCAGGATCTACAGGACAGATATATAAGCAATTTGCCCTAACGATCGCCTTTTCAATGGCGATTTCTACCTTTTTGGCCATTACTCTAACTCCTTCCCTCTCAGCCCTACTACTGCGGCGGGGACAAAGACCACGTGGTTGGTTGGGCTGGATTTTTGAACGAGTTAACAGATTTATTGATTGGACACGTAGAAAGTATGAACGATCGCTCTACCGTCTGAATCGTATAAAAGCGATCGTCGTGCTGTTATTCATCTTGTCCTTGGGGGTGACGGGTTGGCTTTACACTCGCGTACCTACAGCATTTATCCCCGATGATGACCAAGGCTATTTCATCACGATCATTCAAGGGCCAGAAGGAGTTTCACTGAACTACACCAGTAAAGTCATGGCTCAGGTAGAAAAAGAAATCCTGAAATTACCTGAAGTTACAGGTACTTTCGCTATCGGTGGCTTTGGTTTTAGTGGTAACTCTGCCAATAGTGGTGCGATTTTTACGACCCTCAAGCCTTGGGGCGATCGTCATGAACCAGGACAATCAGCGCAGGCTATCATTGGCAACTTGACAGAAGTGCTATCGACAATTACCGAAGCGAGAATTTTTCCAGTTAATCCCCCATCTATTCAGGGTTTAGGCAGTTTTGGCGGTTTCCAATTTCAACTACAAGACAGAACAGGTAACAGCGGTTTAAATAACTTGTTGCAAGTCATGGGTAAGTTACTCGAACGCGGTAATCAAACACCAGGATTGCAAGCTGTATTTAGCACTTTTAATGCGAATACACCTCAGATATTGATTGAAGTAGACCGCAATAAAGCTAAATCCCTACAAGTAGACGTAGACGATATCTTTAATACCCTACAGAGTTACTTGGGTTCGCGGTATGTCAACGATTTTAATTTGCTACAGCGGACTTATCGAGTGTATGTCCAAGCTGACGCTCAGTTCCGATCTAACCCTGAAGATATCGGTAAATTATACGTTCGCTCTGCCAACAATCAGATGATTGCTTTGAGTAGTTTGGTAAAACTTACTCCTGCTACCGGAGCACAAACAATTAATCACTTCAACTTGTTCCGCTCAATTGAAATTAACGGCTCCGCAGCTCCTGGTTATAGTTCTGGACAAGCAACCACAGCAATGGAAGGATTGGCAAAGGAGGTTTTACCTGCAAGTATGGGCTACGAATGGGCGGGGATTACTGCTGAAGAGAAGCAGTCTGGAGGTTTAGCGCCGCTGATTTTTGGATTGGGACTTGTCTTCGTCTTCCTCGTGTTAGCTGCTCAGTATGAGAACTATGTTGACCCACTGATTATTATGTTGTCAGTTCCCCTAGCTATCTTAGGGGCATTGCTGGCACAGTCGATGCGGGGTCTAGCCAATGATGTATTTTGTCAAGTTGGTCTAGTGATGTTGATTGGTTTGGCTAGTAAAAATGCCATTTTGATTGTAGAATTTGCCAACCAACTACGGGATCAAGGTCTTTCGCTGAGCAAAGCCGCAATCCAAGCCTCACAAGAGCGCTTGCGACCCATTCTGATGACTTCCTTGTCTTTTATTCTGGGTATTTGGCCCTTGGTCAATCCTGAAGGCGCAGGAGCAGCTAGTAGAAGATCTCTTGGTACAGCTGTGGCTGGCGGGATGATTGTTTCAACTTTCTTGAGTTTGTTTATTGTACCAATTCTATATATCGTGATTGGGAACATTCGCGATCGCATGAGTCCACGTCGTCAGCCTCAACAGCTAGATTCTAGTCATGATGACAAAATTCCTTCCACTAGCCATCGGTGAGGTGGGGGATGGGGGATGGG
>NZ_JADEXR010000265.1 GCF_015206995.1 aff. Roholtiella sp. LEGE 12411
GTTCGTACGCATAATCTCCCGGTTCTAATTCTAAAAGTTCGCAAAACTTAAGATAGTCAGTCTGCCAGTTAAATTCACCGATAGCCGTAGCAAATCTTTGGGCCAAATCCCGTGATGACAAATTTGCTGCCGTTGGTTTACCGTTATAGCTGCCACGTTCCGTCATTTGCTCGTACTAGTAGTAAATTTGTATTATTAGCGATTTTATCACTGAGGGCATAGACAACAGAAATCGTAAAAAATTAGGTTTTGGAGTGATCCATAAAAATAAATGCCCAGCCGTGTGTTGAAATTATTCGTGGGTGTTGAGGATCGCTTGTTTGACGGCTGGGCATTTATTTCTTGGCAGTATGCTTGTGCGCTGATATATATAATTGAAAGTGAAAGGGCAAATGCGATCGCACTCTTAGCGGGTGGTTACGCCGGGAGCATCTTACGATTCGCAAGTCCAACACTAAGGGTAAACTTGCCACTCGCAGTATTGCGATCATTGAAAACTTGCTGAGTCTGCCTAGTGATCACCAGCCGTCAGCGGGAGAAATGTATCTGTTTCCTGGAAGATTTGAGCGCGGACATATTACTTTGATTTGCAAAATTTGGCATGTCGATTGCTAAACAGGCAGATAAAGAGATGAACTATCGCTGGGTCTTGCGTGTAAATAGCGGCTAGTAGTCGCCACGTTTGCATGACCCAATGTTTGTTGTACTAATCCAATATTGGCTCCTCGTTCTAGAGCATGACTAGCATGAGCATGACGTAACCAGTGAGGAGATATAGGAGCATCCAACCCTGCTCTTTTAGCCGCCGTCGCAATAATTTTATTGATCGTCTTGCGGTCAAGATGTCCCTTTCCTTTCCCCTTGCGGCTACAAAACACTGGGTCATCGCTTAAAGCATCACCTCGTAACCCCACCAAATCATCCCAAACTGACTTGGGTAACAAGACAGAGCGCGTTTTGCTACCCTTACCCAGTACCGTTACCTGTCCACTATCACCTCGTGCTGTCAAATCCCTCCATTTCAAAGTGCATAGTTCACTGACCCGCAAAGCAGCGCCGTATAACAGGCGCAGAATTGCTCGATTGCGTGGATTTGGCTCCATCCAAATTAACTTAGCCACTTCTGATTCCGTCAGCAGCCGCTCGTTTAAGCTATCAGCTGTTTTTCCCAAACTCATAGCTGCCCCAACATTTACAGTTGTTAATCCGATTTTCATCGCAAACGATAGTAGTGACTTGACAACTGAGAGGTAAGTTTTTTGGGTACTAGCTGCCAAGCCCAACTGTGACAAATGTCCAGCAAAATCATAAAGGTCTTCCAAGGTTACTGACCTAAGTGGTTTAGCTACATAAGCCAAAAATTTAGTGATGTAGAAGCGATAAGTGCTTTGCGATGTCTGAGATTTCCCGTATAGCCACATCTCTACTAGCTTAGCTTGGGCGTCTGCCGGAGCTAATGAAGCTAGCTGCTTGCGCTGCTGAGTGTGGACTAAGGCGACGGGCATGACGAATGCGACAATAGAGGAATTATGTCGCTTTCATTGTACAGTGAATCGGCGGTAAGCGTTCGCTTACGCGTCTCGTAGAGAGCTTATGTATAGCGACCTGCCCACGGGTCACATGCTATTGAGCGAGGAACTAACCCTGTGCTGGTAAAAGAAACTTTGGGTCATTCTAATTTGGCGATTAGCGATCGCCATCCTCTAAGGGGTTAAGCAAAAATAAGTTGGTCAGGCTTGGCACGCGCCGGGTACGGCGCGTGCCGCCTCCATGAGAGATTGTGAATGAATTGATAAATATAAGCCTGACCAACTTATTCCTGCGGGGGTGCTAAGATAAGCCGTCGGCTGGTTTCGCTAACCAAGCCGATAAATCAGAGACAGTTGAAAAATCTAAAAATGCCTCTCCCAATGTTTCCAATTGCTCAGTAGATAGCGCTCGAATTTGTTCAACTATTGGTGCATCAATTTCATCAAATCGTCTATTCAAGAGACGCAAAGTATATTTTAATGCTTCCTTTTGCACAATATCCTGATAAATTACTGACTCCTGCATGATATCCTCCCTTAAAAACTGACGAATTAAGTCTTTCTCAAATCTCAAACCCGCTAAAATTTCAGCACACCCGGCAATATTCTGTCTTTCGTTCCTATCTGGAATTCTAGCCACTCTTTGAGCAACTTGAGTCCATTTTAGTAACAACGAATATTATTCAATACAAATCAGACCAGTACCGTCAACTAAGCAGAAAAACTGCTTTCAATCAAACTCGATTTTTACCTAACCAACTAACCAACCCCCTCCAGTGGCAAAACCTCTTGGGACAACAAGCCGTAAAACTGCGGTACTAACTCTTCCAACGGTCGCAGTTCATGTACTGAAATTGAGTAAATCTCAGTGGGTAAGCAACGCAAGATAATCATCAGCAAGCCAGCCCTAACAGCCGGGGTGCAACTGTGCAGAATTCGCCGCATCGCAATATTAGTAACGCTTGTGGCGACTTCAGCTATATGCTTGAAGGCATCTTCGGGTGATGATTCTGATTCTGCAATTAACTGGGGGAAGTATTCACAAGCAAACCACCTTTCATCATCGTCTAAGTCAGCCAAATTTTTATTACTACCGCTATTAAGACTATCTAATAGCAAGAGTAATAATTTTTTAAAGTGCTGCCAGCCCCCCCATCTCTGGGTAAATCGGCTCACCCAAGCTTGGGAGATTTCAGCAATGTTGGCTAGAGCCTTTTGTCCAATTTTTTGGTGTGACTGCCAAAGCGACTTGAATGCGTTGACTATGGCGTGTCCGGTCTGCTTCGCGGGGCTACCAGCTTCAATGCAGAAATCGCAGGCATCAACAACCTCTAATTTCACTCCTGGTAATTCACTCACGAGGAAACCCAAATCATAATCAGCGCAGAAGTAGAATGTTAGCTCCACATTGGGGCGACGATGTGAACGTAATCGCCCAATCTCTTGGATGATTTCAGCTTGTAGCAATTCGGTGAGATACTTTTGAAAAGTGCTATTTTCATCTTCCAGGTTGACTCTTTCTCCAGTCATCACCTGGAAGTGTGCTGCCAAACTGCCGATGTTTTGGTAGGGAATGCCAAAAGAAGCGATTGCATCACACTCACTAAACCGATTAACACCACGACCATCGACAAAGTGACCGTATTCTGTGCGGTCACTTGTAGTGTCAGCGATCGCCTTCCAATCAATAATGCCCAGTTGGGAGTGCAGCTTTGTCAAAGTTTCTTTGAGGGCATTCACACGGGTGGTTAAAGAATCTGAGCGATTTTTGGGCAGTTTACCCAGGCCAGTAACGTTGACCACTTTTAAATTGCTGTAGTCAGGACGTGACTGCTCAATGACTAACACGGATTCATGATAGTCGAGTTTCAATTTCAACTGTTCTGCTGTGGTAGTAGCATCAAGGTAGATATTAAATACAGCAGAGTTAGCCAATTCTTGATGCTTGGTGTCACGGCGATAAATGCTTAGTACACCCCATGAGGCGCTAAAAGCACCATCACCCTTCCAAGCTTCGAGGAAGTCAGGCAACCAGTACAAGGGTAAATCCAGAAAATCTCTACCCGCTTGTTTTGCGCTGTCCTTAACGATTTCCTTGACAGCAAAACGGGCGGCAGCACTTTTTTTGAGTTGCTTATCTCTGGAGTTTAGACTAAACGCATGACAAAGTAACTCAGGATAACTGAGTCACAAGCTTTACACTCCAAAATTGAAAATCGAAGAGTTAAGCAGATTGTGGCGTTTGTTTTTTGGGTTTTGTGGTGCTT
>NZ_JADEXR010000266.1 GCF_015206995.1 aff. Roholtiella sp. LEGE 12411
ATTTTTAACGCCAGAGGTTGTCCAGAGTCAAAGGTCAAAAGTCCAAAAAACCTTGATTCTTGACCCTTGACCCTTGACCCTTGACTCTTATACCAGAAGCCTTGTGTGCCAGTTGCGTAAGTCCTATAGAAATCATTATGAACCAAGAGCTTACCCAAGCGATCGCCTCAGAAGTTCAGCTATTCCACAGCATCGAACAGAAAGAAAATTTTCTGTTTTTACTTTATTAACCATTGATTTTTTTATCAGCCAGTCTGACAACTGCTGTAACTAGCTCAGAAGGTTCTGCTGGTTTAGTGACGTGCATCTGAAAACCTGCGGAGAGTGCCTGTTGCTGATTATATTCTCCAGCATAAGCAGTCAGAGCGATCGCTGGTATCTGTCCCCCTTGTTCTGGTAGCCAGGTTCTGACTTGGCGAATCAGCATGTAACCGTCCATGTCTGGCATTCCAATATCGCTTAATAGAACATCTGGTTTGGACTCTGCTAAGGCTTGTAGTGCTTTCATCGCTGATGACACTGCAATTACATCTGCTCCCTCTTCTGACAGCACAAAGCTGATAAAGTCCCGGGAATCGGTATCATCATCGACAACCAGTATTTTAAACCCCTGAAGATTGCCCCGGTTAGAGTGTACTTCTTCTTGTTGACTTTCTTTGGCGTAGGCGTAGCCCGTCGTAGACGTCGCGTTTGCGTGCCAGAGTGGTAAATTAACTGTAAATATCGCTCCCTGCCCTTCGCCAGAACTTGCTGCTAAGACTGTACCACCGTGGAGTTCTACTATCTGCTGAACTATTGCCAGCCCTAGTCCCAATCCACCAAATTTTCTGGTAGTGGCGCTATCTGCTTGGCGGAAGTACTCAAAAACATAAGGTAAAAAGTTAGGGTTAATTCCCTTACCCGTATCAATTACTTGGATTTGAGCACAAGAGTCAACATACTCTAGCCTAACTTCCACTCGCCCGCCTGGGGGTGTAAACTTGACGGCATTGGAAAGCAAATTCCAGAGAACTTGTTGTAAGCGGTTAGGATCGCCCATTACTAAGAATGTAGGATGAATCTGATCATTCTCACAAACAAGTGATAATTTCATCTCAATGTATTTTGCTTCCGCCGCTAAACTTACTGTTTCTAGTGCAGCCGAGACAGTCGATACCAGATTTACCTGGCCAACGTTTAACGTCAGTTTTCCCTGGAGAATGCGCGAGACATCCAGCAAGTCTTCAATTAGTTGCGCCTGTAACTTGGCATTCCGCTCAATTGTTGCTAAGGCGGCTGCTGTCTTTGTGGCGTCAAATTTACGAGTTTGGAGTAGTTTAGACCAACCCAAAATCGGATTCAGCGGCGATCGCAATTCGTGGGAAAGTACAGCTAGAAACTCATCTTTGATGCCGTTGGCCTCTTCCGCTTGAGTCCGCGCCTGCTGTTCGGCTGCGTATAACCGGGTGTTTTCAATTGCGATCGATGCCATTTGGGCTAACTGTACAATAATGGCTTCGTCTTCTTCGGTAAACTCACCCTCGTATTTATCAGATAACTGAATTAATCCAATATTATGACCATTGCGCCCAATCAGTGGCGCAGCTAACCACCCACGCATGGGGGGATGTTTTTCGGCTTCTTTGCCAAACCCTAGCCACTTGGGATGAAGCTCCAGTTCGGCTTGAGTCATCCGCATGGGACGATTCATCTGGCAAACACAGGCATAAATACCTGAGCCATCAGCCTTTTCACTATAATCTCGCCATGCAGCGTATTTATCTGAGAGTGAAATCGAACTGATCGATTTTGCCCAACTATTCTCAATCGTTGTGCTAGTGACTGATTGGTGTGCGCCAATAATCGCACGCGCTTGCTCCGTAATTAACCGGATAACTTCTTCAATAGAGAGTGTGGAATTAATCTTTAATGCTGCTTCGGTCAACCCATGTAATTGGCTAGCGTATTGTTGCGATCGCACTAGCATTTTTTCCCGTTCTATTTGTGCCCATTTGTACTCAGCAATATCCCCATCTATCGCTGCCATCTGTATTAATTTGTCCGTGTCGTCTAGCAGTTTACCCTGAGTGATCTCGCTAAAGGTCGATACAACTGCATAAGGTGCGGTTTCATGAGCTACAAATAAGGGCTGCGAGTTCATCAACAACCAAATTAAATCACCTTTTGGTTTACACAAACCCATAACGAAGTTTAAACAGGGCTTACCTGTATTCCAGGCAACCATAGCCGGGTGAGTATTTGTATTCAAAGGCGATCCGTCTTCATTAATAACTTGCCAAGAGGAATCAAGGAAAGTCCATGCCTGCATCTGCTCGGACGGGATTCCCAAAATGCGCTCAGCGCTGGCATTACATGCTTGTATACTCCCGTCTGCGAACTGAAGTATCATCCCCTCCTCGACAGTGGCTATCTTTGAGTAATATAACTGTCTGCCACTGTGTGATGGATTATTTAACTGCTCGTCAGCCAGCTGATGATCTAACTTTTCCTGATCTTGCATCTTGTTAGCTTCAATGAACTAGACGGAACTTTTTTGCCCAATATTTTAGGATGATTTACTTAGAAAATAGTTAGCTAGTAAGTCTTTCACAGGAATATGGCATATTTTTGCCTAAATAAATTCCCGTTTTTTTGTAATCTAACTTGGGAAGCAAATAAATCCTCCTAGAGATAGGGGTTCAACAAAAAGTTGAGAATTTGGAACTATTTTAAATGGTGTTACTCTTACTAGATACATCGTTGTACAAGTTCTTAGCAAAAAAAAATGCCGCACGTAAAGGTGACTGGGGACTAGATACTTGTTATAGAGAAAACTCTTTCCTAATTTTTAATCTTTAGTCCCCAATCCCTAATTCCTATTCTCTATTATCAATATTTCGTGACCTATGTCAGCATTTTTTGTTTAAATAATGACTTGAAGAGCGCATTTTCAAGTTCTTAGCGATTTTTCCGGAATGTATTACTGATTATTTGCTTAAATTATCTACATTTGGGGTGTACTCTCAATATACGGTAGCTTTCACAATCGGTTTTAAAAAAATTACACCCTGAGGTGAATGCCATGAGGAATTATGCTGACCAGCAGGAATTTATACTAAGTCAAATCACAAATAAATGTCTTCATCACCAGGATTTAAGTGGATATGACTTGAATGGAATCGACCTGAGAGCAGTTGATTTAAGTGGTGTTAACTTGGTAGGAGCAGATTTGCGCGGTGCAAATCTATGCGGTTCTATTCTGACTCGTGCCAATTTAAGCAACGCAAATTTAATGCAAGCTAATTTGCGAGAAGCTAATTTGCATGAAGCTTCTTTGTGCGAAGCTAATTTGATTAATGCTGATTTAACGCAAGCAAATTTGTGTGGAACTTTCTTATGGCGGGTGAAATTAACAGATAGTAAACTTTGGGGTACTTCTTTGTGTGGTGCGGATTTGAGTGAAGCAGACTTGAGCAGAGCCATATTAATTGAAGCATCCTTGATTGAAGCTAATTTAGTAAGAGCAAATCTCGCAGGAGCAAAATTATGTGGAGCCATATTACTAGAAGCTAATTTAACCGAGGCTAATTTAAGTGGTGCAGATCTCACATGGGCAAACTTAACTAAGACAAACTTAAGTGAAGCCAACCTTTGGGAAACAAACCTGATTTATGCAAAGTTTCGGGATACTATCATGCCTGATGGCACAATTGAGCAACCTCAGATAGTGGTTTATTGAAATTGGGGTATGGGGCATGGGGCATGGGGCATGGG
>NZ_JADEXR010000047.1 GCF_015206995.1 aff. Roholtiella sp. LEGE 12411
CCCCATGCCCCATGCCCCATGCCCCATTGCCCTTGTGGATGGAGTTTTTCATCTTTATTGACCAAGTTTCGTTAGGATATTGTAACCTGGGCAATAGCAACTCTTTATTGATGTGACGCCAGGCGTAGGCGTAGCCCGTCGGAGACATCGCTTTTTCACATCCATGACAACAACCATTGACTTTCTCAGTCACCTTAACCCTAGCCAACGCCAAGCCGTCGAACACTACTGCGGCCCATTGCTAGTTGTTGCTGGTGCAGGTTCCGGTAAAACACGAGCGCTAACTTATCGCATTGCGAACCTGATTCTCAAACACCGAGTAAATCCAGAAAATATCCTGGCGGTGACGTTCACCAACAAAGCTGCACGGGAGATGAAAGAGCGGATTCAAAGGCTGTTTGCTGAACAATTGGCAATGAAAGAACACGGTCAGCGTTTTGATTTGTTGACAGAATACCAACAAACGCTACTGCGATCGCAAGTCTATAAAACTACCATTAAAAATTTGTGGTGTGGTACTTTCCACAGTCTATTTTCCCGGGTTCTCCGCTTTGATATTGACAAATACGAAGACGAAAAAGGACGCCGCTGGAATCGCAATTTCTCCATCTTTGATGAATCAGATGTGATGACTCTGATTAAAGAAATCGTTAATAAACAGTTAAATTTAGACGATAAAAAGTTTGATGCCCGCTCTGTGCGCTACGCTATTAGTAACGCGAAAAACCAAGGTTTTTCACCCCAAGAATTTGAACGAGAACAACCTAATTATCGTGGACGGGTAATTGCTGAAGTCTACAATTTATATCAAGATAAGCTGGCAGAAAATAACGCACTTGATTTTGATGACTTAATTCTTGTACCTACTAGACTGTTTCAGCAAAACGAGCAGGTATTGGGTTACTGGCATCGCAAATTTTGCCATATCCTTGTAGATGAATATCAGGATACTAACCGCACCCAGTACGACTTAATCCGCTTATTAGTGACTAATGGCGAAGACAGAAAGAGCGAATGGAAATGGCAGAATCGCTCAGTTTTTGTCGTAGGTGACGCGGATCAGTCTATTTATAGCTTTAGAATGGCAGATTATACCATTTTGCTGGAATTCCAAAACGACTTTGGCGATGGTTTGCCAGATGATGATACCCGCACAATGGTAAAACTTGAGGAAAACTATCGCTCTTGCGAAAACATTTTGCAAGCAGCTAACGAACTGATTGAAAATAATACCCAACGGATTGATAAAGTTCTCAAACCGACGCGGGGCCCAGGTGAGGAAATTTATTCTCACAAAGCAGATAACGAGCTAGAAGAAGCCGACTTTGTAATTCGTCAAATCCGCACTTTAGAACATCAAAATCCCGAATTGAACTGGGGTAGTTTTGCCATACTTTATCGAACAAACGCTCAATCTCGCCCGTTTGAAGAATTGTTGGTGAAATATCAAATTCCTTACACAGTTGTGGGAGGAATGAAGTTTTACGATCGCAAAGAAATCAAAGATGTCGTCGCTTATTTAAGAGCGATCGCTAACCCAGCTGATACAGTCAGTTTATTGCGAGTCATCAATACTCCCCGGCGCGGTATTGGTAAAACCACTATTGATGCTTTGGTAAATGCCGCTCAGCAATTAGGGACAACTCTGTGGGAAATACTTAGTGATGAGACGTCAGTTAATACATTAGCTGGACGGGCGACTAAAGCTGTAAATAGCTTTGCCGCAATGATTAGCCGTTGGCAAGGACAAATCGGCACGGTTCCTGTAACTGAGGTTCTGCAAGGAATACTAGAAGACTCTGGTTACGTCCAAGACTTGATGAATCAAGGCACAGATGAAGCCACAGATCGGGTACAAAACGTCCAGGAACTTTACAACGCCGCATTGCAATTTCAAGAAGAAAACGAAGAAGTTTCCCTCCAAGACTTTCTGAGTAGCGCCGCCCTCAGTTCCGATTTGGATAACTTAAAAGAAGGACAAACAGCCGTTTCTTTGATGACTTTGCACGCTTCCAAAGGGCTAGAATTTCCCGTAGTGTTTTTGGTGGGGTTAGAACAGGGACTATTTCCCGGCTACCGTTCCCTGGGCGATCCTGCATCTTTGGAAGAAGAACGCCGCTTGTGTTATGTCGGCATCACCCGTGCCCAAGAGAGGTTATATTTATCCCACGCGCGTGAACGCCGCCTTTATGGTTCTCGTGAACCCGCCATGCGATCGCAATTTCTCGACGAATTACCAGAAGAATTATTAACTACACCACGTCTGAGTCGTCAAAGTTATACCAAAAGTGCCTCTACTCCTAGTGGTAAACAAGACACTACGCAGAATTGGCAAGTAGGTGATCAAGTATTACATAAAACCTTTGGGCTTGGTGAAATTACTCATGTTTTCGGAACAGGTAGTAAGATGTCTGTAGCAATTAAATTTGCCAGCTTGGGACAAAAAATAGTTGACCCAAGAGTAGCGCAATTGCAACGAGTATAGTGATATAGCCGCAGATTCCCGACTTGTTTGAGAAGTCGGTGATCTTGTTTTTCATTTAGAGCAACGGATGTGATTCTTTTCCTTGTTCGAGGGTTCGAGGGTTCGAGGGTTGCCCTAGAACCCAATCACTGAAACTGCTTTTCGCTTCTGCTCTGGCGTAACCAAATGCTTTGCTAGAGGGGTTTTTAGAGTTGGATTTTCAAAAAACTCTAAAATCTACTCATCGTCCACATCTGCAAATATAGAGTTTAAATCCCGATAACCGCTAACTACCCGCACAATCACAATACTATCTTGAAAAACTCGATAAAAAATAATGTAGCTATCTAAGGGTATTCCTCTAAGCCTGGGGTCAAACTTGGCATAACTTCGTCCTATATTCGGGAATTGAGCTATGTTTTGACATTTCTTATTAAATTCTCGAATAAATCTTGACCCAGCGTTGATATTGCGAACTAAAAAATAATCCAAAATCTCATCTAAATCTTGACTTGCTTCCTTGGCAATAGAGTATTCCATTATCCTTGATTCTCACGCGCTTGACGTAATTTCTCCTCTAGTCGCGCCATCACCACTTCACTATCTACTACATCTCCACGTTCGATAGAAGCAAGCCCAGCAGCTAGTTTTTTCTGGGTTGATTCTTCCCATTCCTGATAACCATTCTCCCATTCTTCCAGCAGTTTCAGTGCTTTAACAATCACATCTTCAGCATTTTCATACCTACCTGTAGCAATTCGGGTTTGTATAAATTGCTCGTATTCCACTTGAAGTTGGATGTTCATAATTTTTACCCCTAGTTAATTAAAACTTTGTTTATCAGTGGTTAGTTGTTTTGTTGCTAAACCGCCAAGTCATGATTATTGGATAATGTAACTAACAATACAAAGTCTTTTATCAGTATTCAAAATTCCTTTAAAGATATTATTGATCGCACAACTAAGCTGATTTTAACTGAATAATACCTTGATCAAAAACGCGATTATTAATAGCGATCGCACCAACTTCTATTCTATCTGGATACACTTCATAAGAGGCAAAACTTAAATCACTGGTGGAATACTCTGTCCACTCAGAACGTCCTACAGGACGATTGCCAGCACCTGCGCCACAAATTAAATAAGTTGTCCCATCAATAACACGAGTGCGTTCATAATTATGTTCATGACCATTGATATAAAGTTGAACACCGTATTTTTGAAATAGGGGAGTAAAAATTTTAATAAAATCTGGATTACTCCCATAATGACCTGATGAATAAATTGGATGATGACCAAATACCACTTTCCAAGTTGCTTTACTCAGACTCAATTCTTGCTCTAACCAAGTTATTTGGTTTTTCCAATCAGCATTACTGTTAGTATCTAAAGCAAAAAATTGTACTTGATTACGTTTAAAAGTATAGTAACGACCATTCATATTAAATCCAGGATAGCGGACTTGTGGATCACCATTAGCAGTCCGAATATCGTGATTACCTAAACAAGCTTGAAATTTTACACCTTGCTTGAGCAAAGGTTGATAGGGACGCTCAAAAACTGTGCCTATTTTCTCAATTTCACCGTTGTTATAAATGTTGTCTCCAGCTAAAACTACTAAATCATAAGGATTTCGCTTGTGATAAAAATTCATCGCCCTAGCCACAGCATACTGTCCTTTAGCCCCAGTCCCCGTATCTGCTACAGACACGAAACGCAATATCAAGTCTTTTTTGGGTGGGTTAGCAGCTATTTCTGTTGAATCGGTAATATCAGCACTTTGACTATTTTGATGAGCTAACATCCAGCCTAAAAATCCAGTACCAATGGCGCTGAGACTACCTAAAAATAAAAATTGACGGCGTTTCATGTTCCTAAATTCACCAAATTCAACAAATAGTCATTTTAGCCGAAGTAATGTGCAATGAAGTGATACATTAAGGCTGTAAAGACAATACCCATAACAATTTGTGTTATTTGTCTTTGATTCGCTGCTTTTGGTGAAACCATGTCACAAGACAATCAGAATTCACAACCGCCTTCGTCTTTTAAACCCGAAGCGAATCAGCCTCCTCAAGAACCCTATCAGAGAATTCAGCCAATTTGGAAGTCTAAAACTATCCAGATTCTCCGAGGGACGATTGGGCTTTTAGAAACGACGGTGGAGAAACTGGAAACAGCGCCGCCACCTGGTAGTGAGGAAAAACCTAGTTTTTTCCAGCAGTTGCAATTGAAGTGGGGTGGACTGTTAAGGACAATCCGCTTATTTTTGCCATCAAATTTGTCAACAAAGTTATCAGATACAAGTTTGACAGCCATAGTTGCTGTTGTTTCTGTAGTAATAGTTTGGACGACTGCAACTGTCTTTACTGGAAAACCTGTTGAAGTAGCAACAGTTCCCCCAGTTGAGGAGGTTCCTGCACCCACACCAACGATAATTACTCCACCGGAGTTAGCAGCACCAGAACTACAGCCACCACAGCCACCAGAGGAAATTACGCCGCCACCAGAACCAGAACCAATTCCCTCGCCAACGCCGACACCAATCTTAGAATTGACACCAGAACAAACCTTGATTGCAGCCATTGAGAATCAAGTAGCGGAAATTAGCGATCGCTTTGCTTCTGGTCTGATAAAGTCTATTCAAGCCAACTTCCGCAATAGTAATCTAACTCTCAAAATTAGCGACGATTGGTATACTCTCCAGGAATCCCAACAGAACAAACTAGCCGCCGAAATATTACAGCGTTCTCAAGAACTGGATTTTACCCATTTAGAAATTCTCGACTCTCAAAATAGACTGATTGCTCGTAATCCAGTTGTCGGAACTGAGATGGTAATTTTTAAACGACAAACGAGGAGTTAGAAGAGGAGTGGGGGAGTGGGAGCAGGAGGGGACAAGGGGGACAAGGAGAAAATTCTTGACTCCTGCCTCCTTATTTGGGAAGGTAAAAAAATGAGTAGTGCAACAAAATTTCGACGCGATCGCACATCTAACATTAAAATACCTAAGCTGTTTGCAGGTTGGCAGCAGATATTTGGAGAAGCACGCACCCGGATTTTATTCTGGTATTTGCTAATTTTGGTGATCACGTTTCTCATCGCCATTCCTGCATTTCGCTACAACCTCTACCAGCGCATTGATGAACGCGTTCGTCAGGACATGACAGAAGACATGGCAGCTTTCAAGGCGTTGATTAGGGGTGAAACGTTTGCTCCAGACGATGCACTCACTGAGGACGACGATCCAGAAGACTTAGTGATTAGGCCAGAGCAATTGAAGTGGTTGCTCTCTGGAAAAAAACAAATCACTCCTCCAGACTCCACAGAAGATTTGATGCAACTTTTCAGAGCTTATTTGTTGTATCGACTGCCAGAAGATGAATCTTACTTCATCACATTTATCGATGGTGAATTCTACAAATCTAGTCCCAGAGCACGCCCCAAACCGCTGGCGAAGAACTCACCACTCATGCAACTGTGGGCAAAACAAACCCAACCAGAGGAGGGAGAAAAAGAATTCTCTGACCCTGATGTTAGTAAGATTCTCTACATGGTGGAACCGATAAAAATTAATGGACAAACACGGGGAGTCTTCGTTGTTGCCCATAGTGCAGCCGGTGAGCGGGCAGAGGCTTTAGATGCAGTCTCCGTAATTATTGAGGTTTCCAGCCTGGTATTTGTCGTGTCGTCAGTTCTGGCGTGGTTCGCTGCGGGGCGGGTGCTGGCTCCCCTACGGACAATTACCACTACTGCTCATGCCATCAGTGAAACAGACTTGACTCAGCGCTTACCTGCGCGAGGTAAGGGAGAACTGGGAGAACTAGCAACGACATTCAACGAAATGATGGACAGACTAGAGGCAGCCTTTGCCACTCAGCGCGAATTTGTCAACGATGCTGGACACGAACTGCGGACTCCCATTACCATCGTTCGCGGACATCTAGAATTGATGGGAGATGACCCCCAAGAGCAACAAGAAACCTTGACACTGGTCATCGGAGAACTAGACCGGATGAGCCGTTTGGTTGATGACATGATTTTGCTGGCAAAAGCAGAACGCTCGGATTTTTTGCAGTTGGCCACGGTGAATGTGGCAGAGTTAACCCAAGAGCTATTTGCTAAAGCCCAGGCACTCGCAGAGCGTGACTGGCAAATAGATTCAGTGGCAAAGGGTCAGATTATAGTCGATCGCCAAAGAATTACTGAGGCTGTGATGAACCTGGCACAGAATGCAACTCAGCATACTGAAGAGAGTGATACTATTTCTATAGGCTCTACGATCGCTAAAGGAAAAGTGCGATTCTGGGTACGCGATACAGGCGAGGGAATTCCCCTTGTGGATCAAAAACGCATTTTTGAACGCTTTGCCCGGACTACCAACAGTCGCCGTCGTTCTGAAGGTGCTGGACTAGGTTTATCCATTGTGCGAGCGATCGCAGAGGCTCACGGTGGGCAAGTATTGCTTCGGAGCCAATTAAGAGATGGTTCGATGTTTACCATCGTTTTACCGCTCGATCCCCCGCAGGAAATGAGTGCTTATGCCCAACATTCTCATCGCTGAAGATGAACCCCGGATTGCCTCCTTTATTGAGAAAGGATTGCGATCGCAAGGGTTCACAACCGCAGTTGTTGCCGATGGGCTGCATGTACTGGATGTAGCACAGAGTGGAAGTTTTGACTTACTAATTTTGGATCTGGGGTTGCCCGGAAAAGATGGATTTCAGGTATTGGAGGAACTACGCGGACAGGGAGAAGATTTACCTGTGATTATCCTCTCTGCCCGGAGTGATATCCACGATAAAATTGCCGGACTAGAAGGAGGGGCTGATGATTATGTCACCAAACCTTTCCGATTTGAAGAACTTCTAGCGCGAGTAAGAGTACGTTTGCGGAGTGCTAGACCTGTAAGAGAAGCTCAAGAGCTTGTTCTCAAAACAGGTAACGTGATGCTTGATCTGCGAACTCGACAGGTGAAAGTAGGCGATCGCCTTGTAGAATTGCCTGCTCGTGAATTTACAATGGCAGAAATGTTTTGCCGTCATCCAGGACAAGTCATCAGTCGAGAGCAATTGCTAGATTACGTTTGGGGCTACGACTACAATCCAGGTTCTAATATTGTTGATGTGTATGTCGGTTATCTCCGCAAAAAACTAGGCAGTAAAGTCATTGAAACGGTTAGAGGAATGGGTTATCGCCTGCGAACATGAGAAAATTTTTATGTTTATTTTCTTATGATTTCATCAATCATTACCATACTGTAGCAGAGACATAAATCTACAGAAAACCTTCTTAATTGTGTTAGCGCGGGCGTAGCCCCAGGGCGAATTACGAATTACGAATTATGAATTACGAATTACGAATTACGAATTAATTTACCTGCTGGGATTGTCGTTTATGAATCAAATTTTGATTATTGAAGACGAAGCAGGAGTCTCCGCTTTTATTGCAAAAGGGTTGCAAAGACAGGGATATACAACTACCATCGCCGAAGACGGACAGCAGGCACTCCTCCTGGTTCAAAACAGTGAATTTGATTTGATACTGCTTGACCTAGGTTTACCACTAGTGGACGGTTGGACGGTATTAAAAGAACTTCGTAGACAGGGACAGATACTACCTATTATCATCGTCACAGCGCGTAAGGACGATCACGAACGAGCAAATGCATTCAAAAATGGAGCAGACGACTATATTACCAAGCCATTTCGCTTTAGTGAGTTGTTGGAACGAATTCAAATTCATTTGAGTCGTGATTGAGTATGAAACAGCACAGTAACTTTGATGAACTGGCTTCTGGGCAATCAAATCACCGCTTGCAACCATTAAATAACTCAGATTTGCATACAAGCAATTCTAGACATTGGTTTAGCCACTTGAAGGTTGGTCAAAAGATCGGTATCGGGTATGGACTGCTTTTGAGCATCGCCATACTGGGAACTACCATTGGTTTTCTGACTACGGATCACTACAAGTCCAAGGCACAAAAACGGGAAGAAGCAGCGATTGAACAGTTGTATGAAGTCTACCAACTCAAAACTAGTGTGTTTCGTGTCCGCACCAAGCAACACAAGTTGATTTACTACATGGATCGACCAAAGATATGGCAAGGAAAATACACTCAGTTGCTTAAAAATGTTGCTCAAGCCCGCCAAATTTGGTCTGATTTTGGAGCTAACTACAGCATTGAAAAACCTGCTATATACGATTCTCTAATTGAACAGAAAGCGATTCACCGTTTGTTGCAGACTCATAATGGTTTTAGCGCTTACTTACAGCACACAGAAGCCTTGTTTCAGGATAATAATCCCAGCAAATTATCACCAAACGAAATTAAGACAGCACAAACTCAACTGTTCAATTTCATGCATGGTTCGTCAGTTTTTAGAATTGATGATTTTCTCAATGACATCACCAGCCTTGTTGAAGTTACAGCCCAAGAGTATCAGCAAGCAAAACAGGAACTACAAACAGCAGAGAAATTACGCCTGTATATTATTGGCGCGAGCCTGTCACTATCGATCGCGATCGCCACATTATTAGCAATTTACACTAGTCGCGCCATTGCCCATCCCATTCAAGCAGTTACCCATATTGCTCAACAAGTTACGGAAGAATCTAACTTCGATTTGCAAGCACCTGTCACAACCAATGATGAAGTTGGTATTTTGGCTGCTTCCCTAAATCGTCTAATTCAGGAAGTTCAGCAACTCATCAAAGCCCAAAAAGATGCTAACGAACAGCTAGAAGTATACAGCCAGGTGCTAGAAAAGAAAGCGAGCCAACGGACACGAGAATTAAATGATAAAAATCGCCGCCTGGAGTCGGCGTTAGAAGAATTACGTCGCACTCAAGCACAACTCGTGGAAAGCGAGCAGGGGGAGTAGGGGAATTTTAGATTTTAGATTTTAGATTTTAGATTTTGGATTAAACAAGCTAAAATCCCAAATTCAAAATCGAAAATTGAATTGGGGAGGCAGGGGGACAAGATTTGTAGCTGTAATTTTGGGGATTGGGATAAATAGGACTCGCCGACGAGTCTTTGATACTCGTGAATGAGTAGACTTTTTGCAAAAGTCAGGGAAAAGGTTAAGGGGTAAAGGGAAAAGGGACTTACAACCCTTCCCCTTTAACCTTTACCATTTTCCCCAAGATGCAAAAATATATTTTTGCAAGAGGTCTAGTATTTGAGCTTCATGAACGAGTCTCTAATACTCGCCGACGAGACGTAGGCGTAGGTTGGGTTGAGGAACGTAGACACCAAAGGTGGCTTCCCGGAGGGTAACCCAACATTAAAATCTCGTTTCCAGGTTATATCTGGAAATACCCTTCATTGCCGCTGTGCCTCTTGTCGGGGTTTTCCTTCTGAAAAAATATCATGAGAGCTTTCTCATAAAAGTTTCATAAAAGACTCATGGAAGATTGAGAAGCTGATTAGTAAGGCATCCATTCACTGAATAATTGAGGGACATTTAGCCATGAAACTGATGGTATATTCCCACGATGGCTTTGGTCTCGGTAATATTCGCAGAATGCTGGCAATCTGCACTCACTTACTAGATTCGATTCCAGAACTTTCTATATTGGTTGTTTCTGGTTCGCCGATGTTACACAGCTTTCGTCTTCCAAGAAGACTGGATTACATTAAATTACCTTGCATAAATCGGGGAACATCGGGTGAGTTGTCTGCCAAGTATCTGGGGACAGCAATCGATGAAACAGTGAAACTGCGTTCAGAATTAATTTTATCTGCGATCGCCAATTTTAAACCGGATGTCTTTCTAGTAGACAAAAAGCCTTACGGCATCCGCAATGAATTAGAGACAGCTGTTGAATATATCAAAGCAGAATTACCAGAAACTCCCCTACTTCTGCTGCTGCGTGACATTTTGGATCATCCAGATGTGACAATGCAAGAATGGCAAAAGCACGGTTACTACGAAGCGATTGAAAGATTTTATGATCGCGTGCTTGTCGTTGGCACTCCAGAAATTTTCGATATCCGCCAAGAATATCAACTACCGCCAAAAGTGGCACAGAAGGTGCAGTTTTGTGGCTACATCCGCAAAGAACTAGGGCGTAAAAGTCCAAATCTTGTTCGTAATGAGTTGCGACTTAGCCCCGAAGAAAAGCTGATTTTAGTCACGCCGGGAGGTGGCGAGGATGGCTACAACTTAATTGATACCTATCTATCGAGTTTGGCATTGCTGCCTACTTCTCATAAACTCCGAAGTTTAATTATATGTGGCCCAGAAATGCCCTTGAAAGACCGAGCAGCACTGGAGCAAAAAGCGGCTGCATATCCGCAAGTGCAGATGGTTGAGTTTACCGATGATTTGATGAGCTACATTGCCGCAGCAGATGCAGTAGTGGCAATGGGTGGCTACAATACAACCTGTGAGATTCTCTCAGTGGGTAAGCCAGCAGTAGTGATACCCAGAATTAAACCATCTCAAGAACAGTGGATGCGAGCAGAACATTTAACAAAACTGGGGGTTTTGGCAGCTATTCATCCAGATAATCTAACTCCAGATATATTACTGCGATCGCTCCTACAACAACTCAATACTCCGCAACATAAGATTTCTACTCCGACAATTGATTTGAATGCATTGCCCCAAATTAGCCAATACATTTCCACCTTACTAGTAAAAAAAAAGAGCGTGGTTCCATTTGGCAAAACCTATCAGCCACCACAGCAATTACGGGATTTAGAAATAATTGCGATCGTTTAAATCAAAACAAATTTACAGAGGTAAAGTTGCCATGAAACGTCTAATGTTTTACTGCCAACATATTTTGGGTATGGGTCATCTGGTTCGCAGCATGGAAATTGTCCGCGGTTTAACCAAAGACTTCCAAATTTGTTTTATTAATGGTGGTGAAATAATTAAAGAATTTGAGTTTCCGGCTGGTGTTGAAATCATCAATTTACCTGCAATTAAAACCGACTCAGAATTTGAAGAACTACAAGTAGTAGATGATATCTTTAGTCTCACCGAAGCCAAAGAAATCAGAAAAAATCAACTCCTGAAAATATTTGATCAGTTCCAGCCTGATATCTTAATGATTGAGTTATTCCCCTTTGGTAGGCGACGTTTTTCTTTTGAATTAATTCCTTTACTAGAACGGGCAAAGTCAAATAGAAGCTCAACCAAAGTTGTTTCTAGCCTGCGAGATATTGTAGTTACTAAACAACATAAGCAGGCGAAACATGAAGAAAAAGTTTGCAGCTTAATCAACCAATACTTTGACCTGTTATTGGTTCACGGTGATCCTGAATTTGTTCCCTTAGAAGAAACCTTCTCTAGAGTCAGTGATCTCAAGTGTGCAGTACATTACACCGGATATGTAGTACAAGAACCTCCGATGCATCCTGTGCTTACTGACGAAGAAAAGGAATTGATTAACTCTGATAAACCCCTCATACTAGTCAGCGTTGGAGGTGGTAGATTTGGTCATGAGTTGCTTGATTGTGTAGTAAAAACAGCTCCCTGGCTAGAAAAAAAATTGCCGCACAATATTCAAGTTTTTACTGGCCCCTTCATGCCAGAAGACAAATTTAATCAACTGCAAGCAATGGCAAGAGATAGCAAAAATATTCGTATTGGACGCTACACACCTTACTTGCTGAGTTACATGAAAAAAGCAGAACTTTCTATAAGTATGTCTGGCTACAACACTACGATGAATGTTTTAACTACAGGTGTACGAGCCATGATTCTTCCCTTTACAGGAAACCAAGACAGAGAACAAACTATTCGAGCAGAGAACTTAAGCGATTTAGGAGTTGTTAAACTTCTCAATCCTAATGATTTGCAACCCGATTACTTAGCTTTAAAAATCATCAATTACCTTGAATATCAACCCAATAAAATTAGCTTTGATTTCGCCGGAATTGAGAAGACAGCAGCCTTGTTAAAAAATCTAGCAGTTAAGCAAAAGGTAGCTTGATACATACATAAATAAACTCTGCGTTACTCTGCGCTTACCTTTGCGCTCCTCTGCGTTTAAAATAAAACTTTTTAACGAACCGCCAAGGACGCCTTCGCGGAGCGTCTCGCAGAGAAGGGCGCTAAGGAAAGAAGGAATAAAGTGCAAATAAATTCACATAAAGATAAAATCATGGATAAAACAAAAATTTGCATTACCACACTTGAATATCCACCCGATATTGGCGGGGTTGGTGAGTCAGTACATCGGATTTCCAAAATGCTGATTGACAGTGGCTATGAAGTCCACGTTGCGGTTTTTCGCTCGAAACAACGGCTAGTCTCTGACGGAAGTCGCAGACGAGCAAGTTGCACAACAATGTTTCAAGATGGTGTATTTGTGCATCGGATTAAATCAGCAGTTCGCGACAATATCACAGAGATTCAAGATTTTTTTAGTGACGTTTACTTTCAACTCAAATGCCTACATCAAAAATATAAATTTGACCTATTTCATGCCTTTTTCATGAATGAAACAGGGTATGTGACGACACTTTTAGCAAAAGAAAATGATGTTCCAGTAATCAATAGCGTTCGCGGTAGCGACTTGCACAAGCATATTTTCAATCCCAAAAACCATGCTCAGATATCATGGATTTTAGAAAATTCTGCTTGGGTGACATTTGTTAGTCGGGACTTGCAAAAAAGAGCTAGTGTCATTGCTCCGAGTCTGAAGTTAAAATCATCAGCTTTCTGGAATTCCATTGCACCTATCAACTTTGAGCAACTCCCTACCCCATCTCTAGTTAACGAATTACCAGGTATCGTTATCGGTTCATCAGGTAGGTTCCGAGACAAAAAGGGAATTGAATTTCTCCTTGACGCTTGCGCCGAATTAAGCAAAGAGTTAGATTTAACACTTTTGCTTATAGGTGATTTTGTGGAGAAAGAACGAGAATACTGGGAGCAACAAGTAGAACAAAGTGGAATTGGTAATCGCCTCCGCATTACTGGAATCACCAGTCGCCAAGAAGCCTTAGCTTATTTACCCCACTTGGATATTTTCGTGATTCCCTCACTGCATGACGGTTGTCCGAATACTCTCTTAGAAGCGATGCTAGCGAGTCGAGCAATAATTGGCACTCGTGTAGATGCGATCGCCGAAATCCTAGAAGACGGCGTAAACGGTTTGCTAGTCAACCCTGGCAGTACAGAAGAACTAACTGCTTCACTCCGATATCTAGCAACTCAACCAGAACTGCGGCCAAAGTTGGGTGCAGCAGCAAAAACAAAAGTAAATCAGCAACTTGCCCCATCAGTAGAATATCAAAACTGGATCAACGTTTATCAACGAGTCTTAATCACATCTGAATCAGTTTTGTTAGGCGAAATATCTCTCGTTTAGTTTCTTCACTCTGCGTTCTCTGCGCCTCTGCGGTTTGTTAATTATTTAACCGCAGAGATAACAGAGAAATTCATTTCTTAAAAACAGAATTTAAACCATGAACAAACCACAAATCACCATAATTGTTTCGCAGCGTGAGCGATTCAGCTTTACCCGCGAATCACTAGAAAGTATCTACGAACACACTCAACTACCTTTCTCCCTAATTTATGTAGATGGTAGTTCACCCCGCCCCATCCAGCGCTACCTAGAAGAACAAGCGCAAGAAAAAGGATTCCAGCTAATCCGCACAGAACACTACCTTTCACCCAATCAAGCCCGTAACTTGGGTTTACAACAAGTTGATAGCGAGTATTTAGTCTTTATTGACAACGATGTGATTGTCAGTCCAGGTTGGCTAAACTCGTTACTCCAATGCACTGAAGAAACAAAAGCGACTGTAGTCTGTCCGCTTACCTGTATTGGCAAGCCTTTGGGGGAAACAATACATCTAGCGGGTGGCGAAGCTCATATTTTTGTGGAGCCACAGGAAACTGGAGTCAAGCGACGAGTCCACGAAAAACACTACTTTGTAAACCGAAAAGTTGCGGAAGTGCGTGATCAACTTCATCGTCAACAATGCGAATTTGCCGAGTTTCATTGTATGTTGGTTCGCACTGAGATTTTCGGGCGGATTGGGCTGTTAGACGAGGGATTGCTGAGTACGCGAGAACACATCGATTTTTGTATGACGGTAGCTGAGGCGGGAGGTACTTTTTACTGTGAACCAGCTTCGGTAGTTACCTATGTACCAGGATTGAAATTTGAATTGCCAGAACTAGCATTTTTTATGCTCCGCTGGAGCGATGCTTGGGAAATTGCCAGTTTAGAATATTTCTCCCAAAAGTGGGATTTGACAATCAAAGACAAGTATTTCAAGAAGCGTTATAAGCGGATGGGCCATCGTCGCCATCAGGGATTTTTGAAACCGCTGCTGAGTCGCCTTACCTTTGAGCAAAACCCTTTGTGGTTAGAGAAAATGGCGATCGCTCTCGAAAAGAAATTAAATCAGTATATTAGCGATCGCTATACTCAAAGCCAAAATAATTCGTAATTCGTAATTTCTGAAAGTCAGTTTTGATGTGGGTTTTGGAGAATTGGTATGATATGGCGCATCGAGATCCCAAAAGTCTGAAAGCTGCTTTACCGGGAATTGTGCGGATTTTGCGGCGGTTTGCGCCCCAGATGGGCAAACAAAAGGCGCTATTAATTGTGTCTTTTGTGGCACTGATGGCTGAGATTATCTTGCATCTTTTAGAACCTTGGCCATTAAAGTTTATCTTTGACTACATTCTTGTACCTGGTTTTCGTTCTCAGTCCTTGGGAATTCCCCTGCTTGCAGAACTCAGCCCATTTGCCCTATTAACAGGCTTGACATTGGGGTTAGTAGCGATCGCTTTACTTCGCGCCACTGCTGCTTACTTCAGCGTGGTGGGGATGGCGCTAGCTGCTAGCAATGTGTTAACTGAGATTCGCTCTGAGCTTTACAGCCATCTCCAGAGCCTTTCTTTGTCATTTCACCACAAAGCCAAGGGTGGCGACTTAATTACCCGTGTTACCTCAGATATTGAGCGACTACGGGAAGTTACGGTAATGGCGGTATTGCCCTTAATTGCCCATTCCCTCACCCTATTTGGCATGATTTTTGTCATGTTCTGGCTACATTGGGAATTGGCATTGATTGCTGCTGCCGTGTTTCCCCTGTTTATCTTCTTTACTATGCGCTTGACAAAACGCATCAGGCAAGTGGTGCGATCGCAGCGTCAGCGTGAAGGTGCAATGGCTGCCACAGCAGCAGAGTCCATCGGAGCTATCAAGGTTGTTCAGGCGCTCTCTTTGCAAGATATGCTGGAGCATACCTTTTCCAGCCATAACCGCCAAAGCTTAAAAGAAAGTGCCAAAGCGCAAAAACTGGCAGCAGGTTTAGAGCGGATGGTGGAATTGCTCGTAGGGATTGCCACTGCCTTGGTGTTATGGCGGGGTGTGCAGTTGGTATTGGGACAGGCGATCACACCTGGGGATTTGCTCGTATTTGTCAACTATCTCAGAATTGCCTTTAAGCCAATGCGGCAGCTTGCCAAGTACACAGGGCAAATCGCTAAAGCAACAGCTTCCGGTGAGCGCATCTTGGATGTACTGGACACAGTACCCGACATCCGCGATGCACGGGGAGCAATGGATGCACCGCCTTTAAAGGGAGGTGTGCGGTTTGAAAATGTTACCTTTGCTTATGAACCAAAAAAGGGAATTTTACAGAACGTTAGCTTTGAGGTGCAACCAGGTCAACACGTCGCCTTAGTTGGGCCATCTGGCGGCGGTAAATCAACTCTGGTAAGTCTGCTCTTGCGCCTTTATGACCCATTGGAAGGGCGGATTCTAGTTGATGGTCACGACCTGCGCGAGTATAAGCTGCAATCTATCCGGCAGCAAATCAGCGTGGTGTTACAAGATACTATCCTGTTTGCCGCCAGTGTCAAAGATAATATTGCTTATGGTTGTTTGGGAGCTTCTGACCAAGCAATTGAACGCGCTGCTCGTCTGGCAAATGCCCACGATTTCATCATGGCAATGCCTGAAGGCTACGAGACTATTTTGGGCGAGAGAGGGGCGACGCTTTCAGGGGGACAACGGCAGAGAATTTCCATTGCTCGTGCAGCCATTCGTCAAGCTGCAATCGCAATTTTGGATGAGCCTACCACTGGCTTAGACAACGAAAACGAACACGCCGTCAACGAAGCACTGGAACGTTTGACTCAAGAATGCACCACTTTTTTAGTTTCTCACAACCTCAAAGCTGTTGAACAAGCCGATTTAATTCTCTACATCGAAGGTGGACAAATCTTAGAACAAGGTACGCACAAGGAACTGCTGCGCCTGGGTGGACGATACGCCGCGATGTATGCCTTGAAATCTGCGGTTAGTGGAAATTCCCGCGAGGATGATGTGTATGCAGTTGAAGCTTAATAAGAAGAGACTGGAGGATGAGGGAGACAAAAGGAATAACCAATGCCCAATGCCTCATGCCCCATGCCCAATCCCTGATTTTACCCGTGTGATTTTGGTGCGTCACGCACAGAGTAGTTACAATGCCCAAAAGCGTTATCAAGGAAGTTGCGACGACTCAGTGCTGACCGATAAGGGGCGCAGCGATGCCTATCAAACTGGTGTTGCCCTGAGGGATGTAAGGATAGATGCAGTTTATACAAGTCCTCTGCGACGAGTTCAGCAAACTGTAGTTGAGATTTTAAGAGGGATGAAAGTAGAGAAACCTGTCTTTACATCTGCTCATCTCAAAGAAATCGATATGCCTGCATGGCAAGGGCTAACGTACAAATACGTACAAGAACATTTTGCGGCAGACTATCGCTGCTGGAAGGAGCGACCCCACGAGTTTCAGATGATACCGCAGGTGGAAAGGCAGTCAAGATCTGCTATATGTGTCCAACAGCAGTGTTTCCCGGTACTGGATTTGTACGATCGCGCTGATCAATTCTGGCAGGAAATTTTGCCGCTTCATACTGGCAAGACTATCTTGATTGTCAGTCACAGCGGCACAATTCGGGCGTTAATTAGTACTGCGATCGCAATAAAATCTGAGCAATACCACGTCCTTCAGCAATCAAATTGCGGCATCAGCATCCTGAATTTTTCCACACTCAAACATCAGCAGCCCCAACTTGAGGCAATGAATATTACCACCCATCTCAGTGAAGTTCTGCCCAAGCTCAAGGATGGTAAACAAGGTCTGCGTTTACTTTTAGTACCAGCCACCGACACAAACCCACATTTAATTAATCAGCTAGCTGAACGCCTTCAGGCAGTGCCTATTGATTTTAGCCTTAACAGCGATTTAGAAAGTTCTCAACACACCACCGAGCAACTGCTTAAATATCATCCCAAAACGGTACAAATCCAGGTATTACATCAATATTTCCCTCAGATTTTGCAACAAAAATTTTCATCTCAACGCGCCACGATATCATCTAATGAAACAGATTCAACTCATTTCATCACAGGATTAATAGTAGCCTGTCCCTCCATTATCCAAAATTTACTACGTCAGGTATTGGACACCTCACCCGAATGCTTGCAACTGATTCCCGACACCTTAAGTGTTATTTACTATCCTCTAAAAAGCCTTACCCCTGTGCTGCAAGCCATGAATATTAATAATTCGTAATTCGTAATTAATTAGGAATTAATTAGGAATTAATTTATTGAAGGACAGAGGACAGAGTAATTAACTAAAGTTTATGAATCAATAAAAAATGCGTAGCAATAATATTTTAGAGCAGGCGGATTTATCCGTGGGGTAATAATTACGAATTACTTTGACAAACTATGAAAATATTAGTGACTGGAGTTGCTGGTTTTATTGGGTTTCATCTGGCACAGCGTCTTTTAGCGGAAGGGATGCAGGTTTATGGCATCGATAACTTGAATGACTACTATGATGTAAACCTGAAAAAAGCTCGCTTGGAGCAACTTTACCCCCAAACTGGATTCACCTTTCAATTTTTAGATTTAAGCGATCGCCTTGGCACTGCTCAACTATTCCAAGATCAGAACTTTGACTACGTAGTTCACCTAGCTGCTCAAGCCGGAGTCCGCTATTCCTTACACAACCCTTTTGCCTACGTAGACAGCAACCTCTCAGGATTTGTCAACGTGTTAGAAGGCTGTCGCCATAGCCAGGTTGGTCATTTCGTCTTTGCCTCTTCTAGTTCTGTCTATGGCACTAACACTAAAGTACCATTTGCCACCAGCGATAATGTTGACCATCCCATTTCACTCTACGCCGCTACCAAAAAGTCAAATGAGTTGATGGCTCATGCCTACAGCCATCTGTACAACTTGCCAACTACAGGATTACGCTTTTTTACAGTGTATGGGCCTTGGGGACGTCCTGATATGGCTTACTTTAAATTTGTGCAGGCGATCGCAGCTAACCAGCCAATTGACGTTTACAACTTTGGTACAATGCAACGAGACTTCACCTACATCGATGATGTAATTGAAGGACTAATTCGGGTTATGCAAAACCCACCCCAAGCTGATGACCGAGATACCGCAATCAGCAAAGCACCTTACAAGCTCTACAATATTGGCAACAATAACCCGGTAGAGTTAATGACGTTTATTGAAGTTATTGAAAAAGCACTGGGTAAGCAAACCAAAAAGAACTTACTACCCATGCAGCCAGGTGACGTTTTTTCTACCTACGCTGACGTAGATGACCTGATGCAAGATGTAAACTTTAAACCTGTAACTCAAATTGAGCAAGGTATCGAGCACTTTGTGCAGTGGTATCGAGACTATTACAGTTATTAAAGAAAAACATTCCAGGATTATGAAAAAACAATCTCAGTTGAAAAATGTCTGGAATGTCTGCCATCTCAGTGTGCTTGCTTTTACAACCACTCTTTCACTAGCAAGTAAAGTTTTTGCTAACGAAGCCCCCCCTACTCCCTTCACTAAAATCAATGCTGTTTCTGAGTTAGCAGAAATTCAATCTACTGACTGGGCTTTTCAATCTCTGAAATCCTTAATGGAGCGCTACGGGGTGGTTGCAGGTCATCCTGATAACACCTTTGGTGGGAACCGAGCCATGACTCGTGATGAATTTGCTGCCAGTCTTGCCGCAACCATGAACCGCATCAACGAACTGACAAGTGCAGATGCTAACCAAGTCTACCAGAAAGACTTGGAAACATTGAAGCGGTTGCAAGCTGAGTTTACCAAAGAGCTAGAGGTTTTACAAAAACGATTAGACAGTGTGGAAACCCGGATAAATTCTACAGAACCGTTTTCTACAACTACTAAATTAGAGGGCGAAGTCCTTTTTGCTGTCTCTGGAGTTGGCGGCGGTGAAAAAGCTGATGACAGTGGCGAGACTATCGATAGCAATCTTACCTTAAGTAGTCGAGCACGCCTGACCTTCAATACCAGCTTTACTGGAAAAGACCGCCTCAAAGTTCGCCTCCAAGCTAGTAATCTCCCTAGAATAGATGATGCGACGGAGACTGATATGGCTCGTTTAGCCTTTCAGAGCAACAGCGATAATCAATTTGAATTGAGTGTTTTGGAATATCGCTTTCCCATAGGAGAGCAAGCTGTTGTTTATCTTGAGGCAGAAGGCGGCGACCTTGATGATTTTACCGATACGCTCAATCCCTTTTTCAGTGGTAGTGGACGTGGTTCCATTTCCCGTTTTGCACAGCGCAACCCAATTCATCGGCAGGGCGGGGGTGCTGGAGTCGGATTAGTTTACGATTTTAGTGACTCAATCAGCTTGAGTTTGGGGTATGTAGCAGATGATGCTGATGATCCAGAAGTTGGGTTTGGTGAAGCGGAATACGGGGCGATCGCTCAACTCAATCTCGAACCCAGTGAGTCCTTAAAAGTTGGCTTCACCTACATCCACTCTTACAACAGCCTCGAAACAGGAACCGGCTCTCGCCGCGCCAATGATCCTTTTGATGATGAAAGTGATGCCATTATTGCAGACTCTTTTGGTTTACAATCAACCTTCGATGTTAACGATGGTTTAACTATCTCTGGTTGGGCTGGCTTTACCCACGCGACAGCAATAGATTTGCCAAACGACCCAGTGGCAAATATTTTTAACTGGGCGATAACTTTGGCTCTCGTCGATTTAGGTAGTGAAAACAGCGTTGGCGGAATTGCCATCGGTCAACCACCCAAAGTTACCAGCAATGACTTTGAGGTTGCAAATCAGGTATATGCAGATGAAGACACATCTTTTCATCTAGAAGCCTTTTACCGCTTCCAAATTGATGAGTATATCGCCATCACTCCCGGATTACTGATAATTACTAACCCAGAACACGATCGCCAAAACGACACAATCTATATCGGCACAATTCGCACAACTTTCAGCTTTTAAATTCATATTTAATTACTCATTGTGGTGTTTTCCGCAAGTATTTAGGCTTTTGACTTATTAAATAATTTTATCATTAATTTATACTAAATCTTTACTGAAACTTTAAGTTTAAGTAGTAGCTTTGTGCTTAAGTATGTTTTTTCACTAAAGAATTAAAGTTTTTGTAAAAAATATTTGTTTAGGCTTGTCTCTTACCTATTTTTTATATTAACTATCAAACATTAGAAATCAAATAAGCAGCAAATATCATGCTAATGTTGACAATACCAAAATCAACCAAAGATATCGTCAAGGAAGTGCTTAGAAATGTTTATGACAAAGTGCGTCCATCCTATTTTTCAATATTTAATTCTAGAAGATTTTCTGTAACAATACACAACAATTATAGCGGTTTTTTTGCACAACTAAATTGGTGTCTTTATATCTTCTCTTTTTGTGAAGAAAAAGGTTTAATTCCTGATATTCACCTGACTGGAGAAAACTATTTAGCTGCTGAATTAGGCGAAAATTGGTTTCAATACTTTTTTGAAGTTCCTGAGCTACCTGGAGACAAAATATATAAAACTTCACAAAATAAATTGATAAAAAGTATTGCTATTACGCATATTTTACAACTACTTTTGCCACGCGAACACTTCGATAAAATGACTGTATTATATGCATCAAATCTTATGAAAAAATATATGCATATTAATCAACATATACAGACAAAAGTAGATACATACTTCCAAAAATATTTTCAGGGTAGATTTGTATTAGGGATACACTATAGGGGGACTGATAAAATAGTTGAGTCTCCTAGAGTTTCTTGGGAATATGTTAAGAAAGTAGTCAATAATTATCTAAATAAACATCCTAAAGTAGATTGTCTTTTTGTAGCCAGTGATGAAGGTGATTTTATTGATTATATAAAAAATAAATTTCAATTTATACCAGTTTTTAACCATGAAGATCAGCTAAAATCAATTAACAATGAAGCTTTTCATCACATCAATTTAGGTAAAGATAATTTTAAAAAAGGTGAAGAAGCGTTGATAAACGCTCTCTTACTGTCTCAATGCAACGTATTAATCAGGACAAGTTCATTCTTGTCAGCATGGGCATCCATTTTTAACCCAGACTTACCAATAATTTTGTTAAACAGTCCAAATAAAGATACACTTTGGTTCCCAGAGAAAGAATTGATTTCAAAATCTATGAACCAATATCTCATCGAATAGCACGAAGTCAGTCCCTTCGGGGAATTAAAAATTAACATCTCCATAAATATACTAGTTATCAGCGTTCACTAATAACTAGTAACTGTTTGAAATTACACTTCAGCAGGGAGATATTCTTGTTGTCTCTCCACAAATGTCTGGACACGGGCGCGGTAATCTCTGACGGTATCGTCTACCCAATCGCGATCGTTGCTATTTGCATACAAGTGTACTAGTGGTTCGCTGGCATCTGGTAAAACTAACAACCAACTGTCATCGTAGGGCTGGCAAATTTTCACCCCATCGATTAATTCTAGGTTTTGGGCTGGGTGAGTTTCGACCAAATAACGCATTAGTGAGCCTTTGGCTGTCCAAGGACAACGTACTGTATAAGATTTGTGAATTACACGAGGCAATTCTGAGCGGACAGTAGCAAGCGATCGCTCTTGAATGGTCAGCATCTCAATCAGTTTAGCAATGCAGAACATGGAATCAAATCCCGGATGCAGTTGCGGAAAAATAAAACCAACGTCTCCACTGCCCCCTATTACCACATTCGGATTTTTCTGACAAGCCTCCATCAATGCTGCGGGATTGGCTTTAGTGCGAATCACTTTACCATCATGGCGACGGGCGACTTGTTCGACTGCACTAGAAGCATGAACTGGCACAACTACTGTTCCTCTGGGGTGAGCGGTTAACATCATGTCCACCATCAGTGCTGTTAACATTTCCCCACGAATTAGGCTTCCCGATTCATCAACTAAAATCAGTTGTTCCCCATTAGCTGTTACTTGGACACCGAAGTTAGCTTTTAACGCCTCGACTACATGACCCAACTGAGTCAGCAGTGCTTCACGGTCAGTTGTGGTTACAGCATTTTTATTCAGGCTGGCATTCAGCACCACCGCATCAGCGCCAAATTTATCTAACATTTGGGGTAACACTGCCCCAGATACAGCATAAACATAGTCAATCACCACTTTTGCCCGACTGTTACAAAGAGTAGCAACATGTAACAGCTTCTCAAAGGCAGTACAGTAACGGTCAATAACTTGGCTAGGATATGCCACATCGCCAATTTCGTGAATTAGCGCCCGCCGCATATCTTCTTTAAAGTAAGCCCCCTCAATTTTCTTTTCTAGAGCCTTGGAGATATTAATACCCTTGGCATCCATAAATTCAATTAGGATGTAGTCAGGGCGATCTGGGTGTACCCGCACATGGATACCGCCAGCAACGGACATGGTGGGTATAACTGTGCGAGCTATGGGAATAGCTGTAGCATCGAGATTTTGAATATCAACACCTACTGACATCAAACCAGCAATTAGCGATCGCGTCACCATGCGAGAAATATTACGCTGATCACGGGAAACTGTTACCTTAGAGCCAGGTTTTAAGGTAGAACCGTAAGCAGCTCCTAACTTGACGGCAAATTCTGGGGTGATGTCGATATTAGCTAATCCTTGCACACCACGTTGCCCAAATAAATTTCGTTGGGCGATGTTACCCCAAATCAAGTTAATGTTTAAAATTGCACCTGACTCGATCTTCTTACTAGGCCAAACACGCACACCAGGACTAATTTGGGCTTCTTCTCCCACCGTAGAAAGCGAACCCACTACCGCAGCTTCTAATACCTGAGCACGGCGGTCTACACGAGTCCCACGAGAAATTACGCAGGCGCTCAGCTGTGCTTCATCTCCAATAATCGCTCCATTCCATACAATTGGACGCTTGAGATTAGCATCAGCGCCAATGGTGACATTATCCCCAATGATAGTTCCATCCTCAATATGTACTCTGGCCCCAATGCGGCAATTGTCACCAATCACAGCTGGGATTTGAATAATTGCTGTTGGGTCAATAAAGGTATTTTGTCCTACCCATAACCCAGTTGAAACTTCTTTGTAGGCAACATCAAGTTCCACCTTCCGAGCTAATGCATCATACTGAGCTTGGCGATAAGCGTCTAAATGACCAACATCGCACCAGTAACCTTCAGCAATGTAACCGTATATTGGCTCATCTTTGGCTAGAAGCAGGGGAAATAAGTCTTTGGAAAAGTCGCATTCAGTGTTTGCTGGCAAATATTCCAAAACTTCTGGATCAAGAATATAAGTGCCCGTGTTGACTGTATCGGAAAAAATTTCACTAGTAGAAGGTTTTTCTAAAAATCGGCGAATTCTGCTTTGCTCATCGGTAATTACCACCCCAAACTCAATTGGGTTAGGAACCCTAGTTAAAATCAAAGTAGCTTTTGACTGTTTTTGTTTGTGAAATTCAATTGCCGCTGTGAGGTCAAAATCTGTTATGCTATCGCCGCTAATGACTAAAAAAGTTTCATCAAGGAGTTCGGCAATATTCTTCACACAGCCTGCTGTACCAAGGGGCTGGTCTTCTTCCACGGCGTAGGTCATTTGTATGCCAAAATCGCCACCATCTTGGAAGTAGTCTCGCAGGACATCAGGTAAATAATGTAATGTCGCAATTACTTCTGTAATTTGGTGTCGTTTGAGAAGATTGATAATGTGTTCAGCAATTGGTCGATTTAAGATAGGCACCATCGGTTTAGGCAGGTCGCAAGTTAACGGGCGAAGCCGCGTTCCCGAACCGCCTGCCATCAGTACTGCACGCATAAATCCTCCTTAGCTATTTGCAGCATTCCCTGCGTCAAGACCCGTAAGATCCGTTTTGTTTTTCTTTCTTTAGTCTCCTATGGATCTTGAGATTTGAGGAACTTCCGCAAGATGCATCTGATAAGTAGTAAGCATATCTACTTACCCATTAAACTATTTGTCCAGAGAAAATGAACAAGGGGAATTGCTTGTGAAAAAGATATTTCTCTGTAGCTATCAGAAGCTTTCAAAGCAAAGAGAGCCATAAAGAAAAGGAAAATTATTTTTACCTTTTATCTTGACGATTAGTCTGTCTTTTGCCTGTGTTCTATGCTGACGATAGAGGTTTCTGTTGGTTAACTGGTAAATAGCTGTGATGCCTAAGGCTACTTTACACTGGAGTGAGAGAATGTATTGTCAACAAACTCGGATGTCGAAGACTGAAGCGTTTGACCATACCTTCTCAGTATTGGTTATAAAGTATCTACATGGTGTAGAAAAACTTAGTTTAAATTCTGTCAGTTACTAACGGAGTTGATGGGAATGGTTAAATTAATTATTTTCGGTTTAATAGTGGTTTATGTTGGTGGCGTTTGGAAATTCTGGAATGGGTTTGAGCGAACTAATTTTAATCCCAGTTTGCCCAATCGCATTGGTTTAGCTTTGTTATGGCCAGCTTTGTTTATTACGAATCAATCCTATCGTCGAAACTTTAAAAAGGCTTTGAAGGGTTAGAGATGACTTTTAAAGTTATCTGTCGTCAAGATTGATTTGATAGGTTCGTAGTTAGTGCTTTAGCGCTAAAGCACTAACTACAAACAAAGTCTATTTTTCTCTAAAATTCCGATTTTTAGGTAAATTTTTTAAAGAGCGATCGCACTTTAATCCCCTTTGTACTTTACTGGAGTTTATTTTGCTCTCTGTAAGCGAAGCAGAGCGATCTAATATTTTTAAAAAAACTAATGATTCCCAGTATCTGACTGGGAATGCCAATTGCGAGGCTCTGCCTGCCGAATTCGCGGCAGAGCCGCAATAGAGATCATTTCCAGTCTCTGACTGGAAACGAGGTTTTAAATTCCCAATGAGGGATTACGAATTGCTTTTTATTTGGTGAGGATATTGATGACTGCACCCGCTGCTGCACCATCAAGTAAATCACCGGCGGTATCTTCACGACCGCCAAGAACTGCACGAGTTGCGGCGCTAGCGCCTGCACCGACTGCGGCGTCTTGACCTAAGTCACGTTTTTTGGGATTGCGTCTTAGCCCATTGGCTCCATTGACAGCAGCGCCAGCAGCGCCACATTTAGCAGCATTGCGTAATACTGTGCCACGTCCTCTAATGGCTCCAGTTACTACGCATGTACCAGCTCCAATGGCTGCATCTCTTAGTACTTGGTCATCGGCAGCAGCTGGTTTAACAGGAACTAAGGTGACACCAGCTAAACTGGCAGCCATCAGACCGGGTAAAAGCGCACGTTTTAGAATTCGATTCATGGTAGAACCCTCTCAAAATTTCAAACACCTGGAGAAAACCGGAGTTGTTGCGATCGCAGATGATCTTACTTTTTAGTTTAGACAACATAGCAACGGTTTTTGGTTTGAGAACACTCCCATAATGACACTAATAAAACCCCGATTGCATCTACTAAAGGTATAAATTGGGCAATCTTATAGACTGATAAGATTTACTGATTAGCTAACTATCGATTTTTGACTAAATAGCCTGAATCCACTCTTTGACAGAATATTCTGTCCAGATGCCATTTTTCCAATAAGGGTCATTTTCAATCAATTGGCGGATGGTAGCTTCGTCTTCGGCTTCGTAAATTCCAAAAACTTTCGTGACATCTTTGGTAGGGCCAATAGTAATCAGCACACCAGATTCTTTCTGTTTTGCTAATCCGTCTAAATGAGCTTGACGGTAAGGAGTACGCTTTTCTAGAACGTCTTTGCAATAGGTTCCCCAGAGGATATATTTAGTCATATCTTTGTTAGTACTACTAGTTAAGAATATATTGTGCTAGGAGTTTGATCTAATCAATTTCTAAAATTAGATTGTCAATTGCTTGTTTTACCGTATTGTGTATTAATTGATGAGGCTGAGGCTCAAGTAGAGTATTCCCAGGCTGAGCCTGGGAACTAGAAATATCCTGAGTTTTAGCTTCTCAAGTTAACGCCGAATTTTTCTACTAAAGCTTCGCGGACTTGATTGTGGACTGGTTCGACTTCAGCCTCAGTGAGAGTGCGATCGCTGGATCGATAGATTAAGCGAAATGCCAAACTCCGTTGTCCTTGTGGTACATTTTCGCCGCGATATTCATCAAACAATTCCACTGATTCCAGTAAGCCTTTACCAGCGTTGCTAATTGCTTTTTCAATTTCGGCGACGGAGACTTTCACTGGTGCGAAAAAGGCGATGTCGCGATCGCTAGCTGGATAGGTGGAATAAGGATGAAACGTCGGAGTGAGGATTTCATCTTGTTCCATAGAATCTAAGAGCACGTCTACATCTAGCTGGAAAACGTAGACTGAATCTGGTAAGCCTTTTTCGCGTCGCACTTGGGGATGGAGTTGTCCAAAAATACCTAGTCTGTTACCCCTAACCCAGAGTGAGGCGGTGCATCCTGGATGCAAGCGTTCATCACGGCGATCTGGTTGATATTCTACTTGTAAGCCAAGTTGCCGAAATACACTTTCTAAAATACCTTTGGCTTCAAACCAGGTTAGGGATTGCTCTCGACCACTTGTTGACCATTTACCAATGGTACAATCGCCTCCGATGATACCAGCGATCGCTTCTGCTTCTTGTAACCCGTCTTCTTGCCAGAAAATTCGCCCAATTTCAAAGCCATTGAGAGAACCGTTACCTTGCTCTAAATTGTATTGAAAAGCATCAATCAACCCAGAGATTAAATCAGTTCGTAGCGCCGAATATTCTACAAATAAAGGGTTACTTAATACTATCTGGCTTGCTTCCCCTGGTTTCACTAAAGAGTAGTGGATTAATTCTGTCAATCCTTCCGCCCGCAGGTAAGCGCGTAACTCGCGGATCAGTTCCTGATCTAAAGGTAGATAACCAGCTTCCGCCTTTTCTGGTAAAGTGTCGCAAAACTTGTTGTAGCCATAGAGACGGGCAATTTCTTCAATTAGGTCAATTTCCCGTTCTAAGTCACGGTAACGATAGGGCGGTACAGAAACAGACCAAGTACCTTCTCCCGAAGGCGTTAACTGACATCCTAGTGCAGTCAGGATGCGTTCAACATCTTTTGCTTCGAGTTCTCCTGTGTCCTCTGCCAAGTCGATTGGGCCGAGAATCTGATTGACTCTATCTAAACGCAGTACAATAGAATGACTCCAAGTAGATGGATCAGGGCGAGTGTCGGCAATTTCCTGCTGAACCAGCATACCTTGAGCTAACTCGCTAATCAGCGCCAAAGCGCGGCGATTGGCTACTTCCAACTCAGCCCGATTAACTCCTCGTTCGTATCTACCAGAAGCCTCGCTTCTTAACCCCACGCTCCGGGAAGAACGGCGAATTGCTACAGAATCAAACAAGGCTGCTTCTAAAACAAGGCTTTGAGTACCTTCATGCACTTCTGTTTCTTCTCCACCCATGACTCCCGCAAGGGCTACGGGTTTGTCGTTAGCGGTGATTAACAAATTTTGAGTTTTGAGGGTGCGAGTTTGTCCATCCAAAGTTTTGAGGGTTTCTTCAGCAGCGGCGAAGCGGACACCAATGGTTAGATTTTCACTACCAGCAACAGATTTTAGGCGATCGCAATCAAAAGCGTGCAGTGGTTGTCCCCATTCCAACAAAACATAGTTAGTAATGTCCACCACATTATTAATTGGTCTGACTCCAGCCGCCCGCAAGCGCTGTTGCAACCAATCGGGAGATGGCGCAATTTTGATTTGTTCAATTACTGTACCAATATAGGCGGGGCAAGCTTGCGGCTCGGTGATTTTTAAAGCTAAATTTCCACCACCTCTGGTAATCGCTACCTCACCCGGTTCAGGAATGCTCAACTTTGCATCTGTCAAAGCTGCTACTTCTCGTGCTACCCCTACCATACTCAGAGCATCGGCGCGATTAGCTGTGGCAGTGAGATCTAAAATTACATCATCTAGACCCAACAATGTACGCACATCGCTACCCACTGGCAAATTTGCTTGAGGAAAAATATGAATTCCGTCTACATCACTAGGTAAACCGAGTTCCTTTAAAGAGCAGATCATACCCTGAGACTGGACGCCACGCAGTTTTGCAGGTTTAATTTTTAAATCGATGTTAGGTAAGTAAGTACCTGTTGTTGCTACTGGTACATAAATATCTGCCCGGACATTGGGAGCACCACAGACAATATTTAAAGTTTCATCTGCACCGATATCCACTTGACAAACACTCAATTTATCAGCGTTGGGGTGGGGTTGACGCTCAAGCACTCTTCCCACCACAACGCCATTTGCCCAAGTGCGCCGATCTTCAATATCTTCTACTTCAAACCCAGCCATTGTTAGGGTTTCGGCTAATTCTTCGTGGCTCAGTTTTATCTCTACTAGTTCTCGCAGCCAATTTAGAGAAATACGCATGGAGTGTGCTGGTTTTTGAAATCGTCTTTTGCTCTAATTTTAGGGTGTCAATTAGCGATCGATGGCTACTCATCTCGCAAGACATACCCTTCCATCTGAACAATCCTACTACGTTGAACTGACGGAACAATCTTTTTTAGCTATCTTTCCTTTGCGTTCTTGAGATTTTGGCAGCAGCCTGCGGCTCTGCGTCTACATAAAAAACAACTTGCACCAATCATCTAATCAATGTAAACCTAATATTCAACTAAAGTTACGGGAATATGCTGACTGAAATTCTTAAAATCATAATCATCATCGTATTCAATCGTGCCAAATAATTCTAGAATTTTCAGTTGCTTTCGACGCTGCACATACTCTCGTAATGCTTCTTCAACAACGGCACGCTTAGTACGATCACCACCAAGCTCGAGGGCTTTCTGAATTAAGTTTTCGTCAATTTCTAGATTAATAGCCATGTTGACATTATTACACAAACTAATGTTCGCAAAATAACCTCTTGGATGAACAACTTGAGTTTTATAATTCAACGGCTTGCAATTGCTGACAAATACAAACGTAACCAATCCTTTTCATTAAACTCGCCGCAGGTCAGTATTATCTTCTTCTAAAAGCCATGATACTGACCAATAGTGTAGCTGCATTCGATAATAATTTTCCGAAAAAATTACAGCGTGATAGTTAATTTAAGTTAGATGCATAAAGACTATCTTCAATAACTCCGCGCGAGTAAAAGGTTTTGTAAGATATCCAGATGCCCCTACCAGTCTTGCTTTGACTTTATCTACTATTCCCTTGTTTCCAGTTACAAAAATAATCGGTATCTCTTTAAATAGCGAGTTGTTTCGTATGATTTGGCACAACTCATATCCATCAATTCCTACCATGTTCAGATCCAATAAAATTAAGTCTGGTTTGTGTCTGATAATCGACATAACCGCTTTCAGTGGCTCGTTAATAGTCACAACATCAAAATTTTCATTTTCTAAGAAACGGCTAATTTCTTTGAGAATTGTGGGGCTATCATCTACGGAAATGATTTTGTAGGTTTTTTTGGCAATTACAGTATTAGACGTAACTTTTTCAGAAGCAATATTTATGTTATTATTGGTTTCTAACTCCTGAAAATTTTCTTTTAAAGACTCAGAAAATTTTGGCGATCGCTCAATAGGAGTTATACTGTTTTCAAGATTATCTGGGTAAGCTTTACTAGTTGTGTTACTTAGTTCTTCTACAACATCAACTGATTTGCGATTAATTAAGTCTGTTATCAATTTAGAAGACTGGGTAAATTCTTCCAATGTATTTGGTAACTGATCAAATGGTGGGTCTGGTTCATGTAAGATAATTTTTCCCTGAATAATGTGAGGGTATAAATTGTGAGCCAGTTCGATTTCATCTTGATTCATAATCACAGCAAGATGACGTAAGCTGAAACCCTTCATCCAATTAGTTAAATTGGGCTTGAGATTTGGTAAGTTTCCGTTCTGTAGTTTGCCAGAAATCAACAGATATGGACGTTGATATGGAGAAGAAATTTGAGGTTCAAAAGACTTCCAATTTCTTAGTCTTGCTTGACTGTGTTCTAAAATATTTTTTACATCCAATCTGCAAATGATTGGCATTCTATTCAGGGTTTCTGTTAGTTCATAAGTACCTTCTTTGAGCAATAGAAATGATTCAATCACTTCTTTAACTAATTCTGGAATCAGTACTGCTGTTTGTGTAGAATGTAGATATTGTTGACTAATAAGCCATTGTATGGCTTGATATTCAGGAGGCTGATTTCGGGCATTGCTGTCGTGTTCTGCTACCTGACTATATGTATCTGGTTCAAACATCAGACGTAATTGAACACGAACTTCACTGGTAAGTAGTGGAATTTGATGACTGAGGCGACGCAAATGACGTTCTAATCGATCAAAGGGTTCAACTGAATGGGTAGCATAGATTATTTTGCCTTGCTCTAAGTAAATCGACCAAGAAACTGAATTGCTAAATGCTTGTAAACAAATAGTCTCAGAGCAATTAAATAACTGTCTTAACAAACTCTGAGGACGTAGTTTAGTAAATGTACCTGAGTTATTCATATTTTTTGAGTTTTTTGCGGATAAGCGACTAAACATTCGTAAATTGGAAATATCGGTTATGAAGGATTTCCTTCTTTTTAATATTTCTCTACAGACAAATTATTTCTTTTAAAATATGTATATATATTACAAGCTATAATTTTGATAATTTTTTTGTTATATTCAACAGGTTTTTCTAAGTTCCAGAAAAAGAAGTAAGTGGGCATAAGCAGATGTAAATTTTTGTCATGACTATTTTATAGGTGTTAGTCTTAGTTGTCAGTTACCCTCACCACCGACAACTCTTGGCTAAAGACTTCAAAAATTATGTTTATTTACACCCAGTTACTTGCTAAACAATTTTGAAGTAAAGTTCACACAGTTCTTACAAGAATAGTTCTGAAGTCTGATGCTCTTAATTAGGACTAATTACTTTATGTAGAAACGGGAATTTTACTACATGAAATCTTTAAAAACTTATTTAGGAAAACGTACGTATTTATTGTATCCTAGTTATGAATAGATGAATTTTTGGTAGATCCACTACAACAGGTAATGCCAGCTCCTGATAAATTCTTTGTTTATTAAACTAGTCGTGATTAATAATTTCTTAGATATGTAGAGATGTTTGTGAAAATATTCTGTTTAATAAAGATTAAATTATCTATTGCCAAACACAATATTTGTAGTCGTGTTGGCTTGATAAACTATATACTTTGAGAGCGAGGGAAATAAAGCTTTGGACTATAACATAACACAAAAAGTTATGCATGATACATTAAGACTTGATGAAGTTGTGGAGTTTGCTGAAAACCCAGAACCGCGTTGTCCGTGCGTACTATTACTAGACACATCTGGCTCTATGCAAGGAGAGCCGATAGAGGCTTTAAATCAGGGCTTGCTGAGTTTGAAAGATGAATTAGTAAAAAATTCCTTGGCAGCAAGACGAGTAGAGGTAGCGATAGTTACTTTTGATAGTAATGTCAACGTAGTACAAGACTTTGTGACTGCTGATCAATTCAATCCACCCATTTTGACAGCACAGGGACTGACTACAATGGGTTCAGGAATTCATAAAGCCTTAGACATAATTCAAGAGCGCAAATCTCAGTATCGTTCTAACGGCATTGCTTACTATCGTCCTTGGGTATTTATGATTACTGATGGAGAGCCACAAGGTGAGCAAGACAATGTAGTAGAGCAAGCAGCGCAGCGTCTACAAGGAGATGAAGCAAGTAAGCGCGTAGCTTTTTTTACAGTCGGTGTAGAAAACGCGAATATGACGCGCTTAAATCAAATCACTGTGCGTACTCCCCTAAAACTCAAAGGTCTAAACTTTATCGAGATGTTTGTCTGGCTGTCAGCTAGTATGTCAACTGTTTCCCATTCCCAGGTAGACGAACAGGTAGCACTACCACCGATTGGTTGGGGGGCTGTTTAATTTAAAGATGGCAGCTTGATGTTTATGACAGCTGGCTGTTGGAATAAAATCTATGAACATATCAAAACAGATTGCTCAATGGCAGGTAGTAGCTGCATCTGTATGTGGTACAAGCCATTTAAAGAACAAGCAGTTGTGTCAAGATGCTCACCACTGGCAGGTATTATCAGATAATGTTTTAGTGGTAGCGGTAGCAGATGGTGCGGGTTCAGCAAGCCTTGGGAAAGTGGGGGCAATGATTGCTGTAGAAACAGCAATAGAAAACATTTCCATCAAACAAGTCACCAGAGACACCCTGACTAATGATACCAATGTGCGATCGCTCTTGACTGAGGCGATAGTAGCCGCCAAAAAAGCTGTAGAAGATGAGGCGGCTGCTTGTAATAAACAGCCTCAAGATTTAGCGACTACCTTAATTATTCTGGTGGCTACACCAGAAGTCGTAGCTGTAGCGCAGATAGGTGATGGATTAGCCGTAGCAAAAGATAGCATGGGCAACCTCCTAGCACTTACCATGCCTGACAGCGGCGAATACATCAACGAAACTACTTTTTTGACTTCGGCCAGTGCTTTGGATACAGCGCAGATGAGATTATGGCGTGAAGACATAATCAATGTTGGTGTCCTTACCGACGGACTACAAATGCTGGCTTTGAATATGGTTGTTAGTGAACCTCACAAACCGTTCTTTTTTCCTTTGTTTGAGTTTGTAGCGAATTCCGAGGATAAAACAGTGGCAAAAGAGCAGTTGGTGAGCTTTTTACGCTCTGAGCGGATCACGCAACGCACCGATGATGATTTGACACTTATTATAGCTGCATTCAGCAACTCATGAGCAATAGTCTAGTGTTTGGCATTTTAAACAACTCCCGTTAGCGATAATTCACCATGCAGGTACTACGTTGTCTTCCTAAGCAAGAAATTCTCAACCTCAGTGTCAGTCTGGGGCGTGGTGGTGAAGCTTGTGTCTATGCACTGCCATCTGATAGCAATATGGTGGCCAAGATTTATCACAAGCCAACTACTGCACATGCTGATAAACTCCAGGCGATGCTTGCCAATCCACCGGATAACCCTACGGCTAGTTTGGGGCATATCTCCATCGCTTGGCCAGAAGTTTTATTGCGATCAGCAGATGGTAGCGGTGGCGTCATCGGCTTTTTGATGCCACGCATTCAGGGGATGCGTCCAATCATCGACTTTTACAACCCTAGAACCCGCCGCCAACACTGCCCTTTATTCAATTATCAGTACCTGCTCCGCACGGCTCGTAACCTAGCGGCGGCTTTCGCTGCTCTACACAGTAGTGGATATTGCGTTGGGGATGTCAATGAGTCAAATATCCTCGTCAGCGACACAGCACTTGTCACCTTGGTAGACACAGACTCTTTCCAAGTACGCGATCCAAACAACAATATAGTTTATCGCTGCTCAGTGGGCAAACCAGAGTTTACCCCACCAGAATTACAGAATAAAACTTTTGCACAGCACGATCGCGAAATTTCCCACGACTTATTTGGGTTAGCAGTGCTGGTATTCCAACTATTAATGGAAGGCACTCATCCATTTTCTGGTATCTTTCAAGGCGCTGTTGAACCACCACCCTACGAAGCACGTATTGCTGCTGGACACTTCACTTACAGTAAACAGCGGCGCGTACCCTACCTTCCTACCCCAATTGCACCCGCTTGGGAAATTCTCCATCCCAACTTACAAGAACTATTTGTCCGTTGTTTTGAAGAAAGCCACAATAGCCCCCACCTCCGCCCCAGCGCTCAAACCTGGCTATCAGCACTAGCCGAAGCTGAAGATTCCCTGATTAGCTGTACTGTAAATCCCCAGCATCGCTACAATAATCATCTGCAAAGCTGTCCTTGGTGTGAACGGACATCACGTTTAGGCGGACGTGATCCCTTTCCCTCCCATCGAGCAGTAGAAAGTAGAGAACATCTACAACCGCGCATCAAATCGAGAAAGCGCCACACTCAGACTCCACGTTTCCCACAGCCAGCAATACCAGCCCACGCTGTTAATTATTGGCAGCCAATTACCCAAAGTGTTGCGCCTTATCAACCTTCCAGAAGACCAAAATTATACCCGATTATTTGTTGCTTGCTGGGTTTTGGTGTTTTGGGATATTTGGACGTAATGATTAAATTTACTCGTCCATTTGTGTTCCAAAATGCTTACACTCAACAAACATTGAAGCCTCGCCAGACACCTAAAAAGGATAATCTCAGCTTCGCAGATTACTACAAGCAGGGTCATGCTGCTTATAAAGTGCGAGACTACTATTTAGCAATTGAAAAATTTAGCCACGCAATCGAAAAAGATCCTAAAAATGCTAAAGCTCGCGTCAATCGTGGCAATGCCCGCTACAATTTGAAAGATTTTGAAGGAGCACGTACAGACTATAGCCAAGCTCTGCAAATCAATCCTAAAGAAGTTAAAGCTTTTGTGAATCGAGGCAATGCTCTATATATGCTCGCAGAATATAGTAGCGACCCTGACAAAGAGTATAACCTAGCGATCGCAGACTTTAATAATGCCCTAAGCCTCGATAGCAATGAAGTGGAAGCATTAATCAGGCGGGGTATTGTCCGCTCTCAAATTGCCAAATACAGCGGTGATTCTCAAAAAGGTTACAAAAAAGCGATCGCGGATTTTACCGAGGCAATAAATCTCAATTCTTCCAAAACCGAAGCTTACTATCAGCGGGGTGTTGCTTATTATCAAGTCGCTCAATATAGCACCAATTATGCTCAAGAATACAAAGAAGCAATAACCAACTTTAATCAAGCACTAAATCTCAATTCCAAGCTAGCGAAAGTCTATCTCAAACGAGGTATGGTTCGTTATGAACTTTCACAATATAGTGGCAGTAAAATTAACCCGAACCATACGCAAGCTATTCAAGATTTACAAACAGCTGCCAAAATCTCTCTTGAGCAAGAGGATATGGATAGTTACCAGCAAGCACTCAGCCATATCTGCGTAGTTGTAGAAAACAAATGTGATAGTTTATTCCAAAGCTCAAGTATGTTTGACAAAGCTAATGAAAAGAAGTAAATTTTGTCACTAACAAATTATTAGTTTTGATGGAGGAAAATCAAGCCTAATCAGGGTTAGCCAAAGCTAACCCTGATTATTTTATAGGTAACTTTTGTATTTAAATTAATATTAAATTTTCGGTTTTATATATATTCATAAAGCTTTCACAGACAAAAGATTTTAATTTATCTTTCCTTCATAATTTTGATTAAAATCTTAGTTAGATTATTTACGGAGAAAAATAAATTAGAAATCAATTTTTCTCTATCCAAGTGCATCCTCTTCAGATCGTAAAAGTAAAATAATAATCTACCTGCAAATCTCCGAGGTAATTGCATGAAAGCGGTGATTTTGGCTGGAGGGCTTGGTACACGCCTCAGTGAAGAAACTAGTATCAAACCCAAGCCGATGGTTGAAATTGGTGGTAAGCCAATTCTATGGCATATAATGAAAACTTACTCTGCCCACGGCATCAATGACTTCATTATTTGTTGCGGTTACAAAGGTTACATAATTAAGGAGTATTTTGCCAACTACTTCTTACACATGTCAGATGTTACCTTTGATCTGCGATTTAACCAGATGAATGTACATTTCGGTTATGCTGAACCCTGGCGGATCACCTTAGTAAATACAGGTGATAATACAATGACAGGTGGGCGCTTAAAGCGCATCAGCGAACATGTTGGTAATGACACTTTTTGCTTTACCTATGGTGATGGTGTAAGTGATATAAATATCACAGAGCTAATGAACTTTCATCGAGAACAAAATACCTTAGCAACACTCACCGCAGTTCAACCAGCAGGACGTTTTGGTGCTATTTCTTTAGGAAATGAGCAAACTAAAATTACCAGCTTCCGGGAAAAACCTGAAGGTGATGGCGCTTGGATTAATGGCGGTTATTTTGTCCTAGAACCAGAAGTAATTAACTTAATTGCTGATGACTCTACTGTTTGGGAGCAAGAGCCATTAGAGAAGCTAGCTGATATGGAACAGCTATCTGCTTTCAAACATCATGGTTTTTGGCAACCGATGGATACTTTACGCGATAAAAACTACCTAGAGGAGCTATGGAAGAACAGTCAGGCTCCTTGGAAGATATGGTAGATAACAAGTTGGATCTACAAACACTTCAATACTCTGGCTTCAGGTGCGATAATACTAATGTATGATTTTGCGATTATAGGCGGGGGAATAGTTGGACTTTCTACCGGGTTAGCTTTAGGCAAACGCTATGCCAATGCACGTATTTTAATACTAGAAAAAGAGAGCCGATGGGCATTTCATCAAACTGGTAATAATAGCGGAGTGATTCATTCTGGTATTTACTATAAGCCGGGAAGTTTCAAAGCTAAATTTTGTCGTGATGGTAGTCGCTCAATGGTAGAATTCTGCCAAGAGCATGGAATCGAGCATGAAGTTTGCGGTAAAATAATAGTCGCAACAGAAGAACAAGAGCTACCACGCCTAGAAAAGCTTTACACGCGAGGCTTAGAAAATGGCATGGCAGTCCAGAGAATCAGCCCAGAGGAAGTCAAAGAAGTTGAACCCCATGTAAAATGCGTAGGTGGAATCCGGGTATTCTCAACTGGTATTGTTAATTACAAGCAAGTTTGTTTTAAATACGCTGAGTTAATTAAACAGCAAGGTGGAGATTTACATCTCAATACAAAAGTTCTAAAAATCTCTCCAAGCGGTAAAAATCAGGTACTGGAAACAAACAACGGCAGTTTTGAAACGCGTTTCGTAATTAATTGTGCAGGATTGCACAGCGATCGCATTGCCAAGTTAGGTCAAGTTGACCCTCAAGCCAAAATTGTACCATTCCGGGGAGAATATTATGAACTCACCCCAGAAAAACGCTATCTAGTCAAAACTCTAATTTACCCAGTTCCTAATCCAGATTTTCCCTTTCTGGGTGTTCACTTCACCCGGATGATTGATAGTAGCGTTCATGCAGGGCCAAATGCAGTTCTCAGCCTCAAGCGCGAAGGTTATCAAAAAACCGACTTTAACTTAGGGGATTTTCTGGAAGTCATAACCTATCCCGGTTTCTGGAAATTGGCTGCAAAACACGCCGATGAAGGTATTCAGGAAATCATTCGTTCATTTAGTAAAGCCGCCTTCGTGAGAAGTTTGCAAAAACTAATTCCAGAAGTTCAAGCACAGGATTTAGTTCCTACTCATGCGGGAGTTCGTGCTCAGGCTTTGATGAACAATGGTTCTCTTGTGGATGACTTTTTGATTGTTCAAGCTCAAAACTCCATCCATGTTTGCAATGCTCCTTCTCCTGCGGCTACATCTTCCTTAGAAATTGGTCAAGCGATTGTGGCACAAATTCCTCAACCGTTGCATTTAGAGACTGTAGTAGTTTAAGACATAATTGGTGGATGCAAGTAGAATTAAAAATCAGCGATCGCAACTTCAAAAAAACTTAAATTGGAAGTTTCTCAATATTTACACTATACAGGAAATGTGTGAGCGATCGCTGTTAATTTCTACTGGCAAAAGTAACTGTATCCTCCAATTTTCTATCAGTTATACAAAACCGTTTGCATTGACATATATATATGTGAAACTTTCCGGTATTGCTGATATCTAAATGGAAAGTAGTAGTGTTGGTATTAGACTCTACAAAATTCCCACAAGAAGTTATACAAATTAAAAAAAGTATGTGACAGATAGACCATTGTAGAGACGTTGCAATTCAACGTCTTTACCAAAAGATTTGTTGCTGTTAGCGGAGTCGTGGGGTAACAAGCCATACATGATGCCACAATTTGTCGCAGCAGTTATCAATAGAATTCCTCCTTACTCAATTGCGGTTGGTGTACCCGCTAGAGTAATTGCTCAGCGAAATTGAATCGAACTCATTAATACAGAGGATTTGACAATAATGAAAATATTAGTAACCGGAACAGAAGGCTATCTTGGTTCGTTATTACCTTCTCTGTTAATCGAACGCGGACACGAAGTTCTCGGCATCGATACTGGTTTCTATAAGGTTGGTTGGCTGTACAACGGTACTCAAGTAACAGCCAAAACTCTCAACAAAGATATCCGTGATATCACCCCGGAAGATTTGCAAGGCGTAGAAGCAATAGTTCACATGGCTGAACTCTCCAACGATCCCACCGGACAATTAGCACCTAATATCACTTACGAAATTAATCATTTAGGTTCCGTTCGTCTAGCTAACCTGGCTAAAGCCATAGGTGTGCGTCGCTTTGTATATATGTCTTCGTGCAGTGTCTATGGTGTTGCTACCGAAGGTGATGTCACAGAAGCATCTCCTATTAACCCTCAAACAGCCTACGCAGAGTGTAAAACTCTAGTAGAGCGAGATGTCAAACTACTAGCTGACGATGACTTCTCTCCTACTTTTATGCGGAATGCTACAGCCTTTGGTGCTTCTCCTAGAATGCGCTTTGATATTGTTTTAAACAACCTGGCAGGTTTGGCATGGACTACAAAACAAATCAAAATGACTAGTGATGGTACACCTTGGCGTCCATTAGTCCACGCATTGGATATTTGCAAAGCGATAATCTGCGCCTTAGAAGCACCACGGGATATTGTACATAACCAAATCTTCAACGTGGGAGATACAGCGAACAACTATCGCGTCAAAGAAATCGCTGAGATTATTGCTGCCATTTTCCCAAATTGTAAATTGTCCTTTGGTGACAACGGTGCAGACAACCGCAGCTATCGAGTATCCTTCGAGAAAATCAACACAACCCTACCCGGATTTAAGTGTGATTGGAATGCTCAGTCCGGTGCTCAGCAGTTATTTGATTTGTTCAGTCAAATAGATATGGCTGAAGATACTTTCTTGTTTAGAGGATTTACGCGCTTAAAGCAGCTAGAGTATCTGATTCGTACTGAGCAAATTGACCAAGATTTCTTCTGGAATAAAAAGTAGTTAAAGTAGCCTACCATTAGCAAAAAAATGCAATTTCCGAATCAAATATTGTTGATTCGGATTTCTCTCATCTACCAAGTTGTTTCCCATCAGTGAGATTTAGTTTATGAGAATTGCCCAATGTCGTTTTAGTCGTCAACATTTACAACATACTTTTGTTGATCTAGGAATGTCTCCTTTAGCCAACGCTTATTTAGCAGCGGAACAGCTAAATAATGCCGAGAAATTTTATCCACTTCATGCTTATATCTCAGAAGATACTTTTTTAGTTCAACTAGAACAGTTTGAAACTCCAGATCACATTTTTAGTGACTATGCCTACTTCTCTTCCTATTCAGCAACTTGGTTAAAACATGCCAAGACTTATAGCGATATGATAGTAGATAAATTGGGCTTAAATCATCATACTCAAGTTATTGAAATTGCCAGCAATGACGGCTACTTGCTGCAATATTTTATAGAGAAGGGAATCCCAGTTTTAGGAATAGAACCAGCGGCCAATATAGCCAAAGTAGCTCAAGAAAAAGGTATTCCTAGTATAAACAAGTTTTTTGGAGTAGAAATCGCAAAAGAACTAATTACACAAGGAAAACAAGCTGATCTTTTAGTAGGCAATAATGTCTTAGCTCACGTACCAGATTTAAATGATTTTATCGCCGGGATGAAACTAATTCTCAAGCCAAGCGGGGTTTTGACAATGGAGTTTCCTCACATTTTGCAACTCATTCAACAAAATCAGTTTGACACTATTTATCATGAGCATTTTTCTTATTTTTCGTTCCTAACTGTAGAAAAAATTTTTGCAGCGCACAACTTAAAACTTTTTGATGTGGAAGAATTACCAACTCATGGTGGTTCTTTGAGAATTTATGCCAAACATGACTATGTTGATAATCCCAGGATTAGCGAACGAATTAAGCAAATAAAAGAAAAAGAAATTGCTGCTGGGCTGCATCGAATAGAGACTTACATTAAATTTGGAGAGAAAGTCAAACAGACAAAGCACAAGCTATTAAGTTTTATACTAACGGCTAAAGCAAAGGGTAAATCAATTGTCGGTTATGGTGCGCCAGCTAAAGGCAACACACTGCTCAACTACTGTGGTATTGGTAAAGATTTTATCGATTATACAGTAGATCGTAATCCCTACAAACAGGGATTATTTTTACCTGGAACTCATATTCCTATTTTTCATCCAGACACAATCCGCGAAACTAAACCAGATTATTTACTCATTTTGCCCTGGAATCTGAAAGAAGAAATTATGGAACAAATGGCATTTATTAGCGAGTGGGGTGGACAGTTTGTAGTGCCAATTCCTGAAGTGCAAGTTTATCCATCACCTGTACATAATCTGCTATCCATAGTATCGTAATTATCAAACAGAAGCAGTGTATTTTTTACTTACTCTGCTTCTTCAGTTGGAATTATTAATGCAATAATTGCAGGTTAATAACTAAAAAATATCATAATTTAGCACTATTAATTTTAAATTTTTCCTGGCTGAATGCATCAACGGATGAAGTAGTTTATAACCCTTACTTTTCCATTGAAGATTGAGAGATTGCATTTGACAGTAAAGCAGTATATTAGACTCTACAAAAACTGATTTTTATCGCTATGAATAAATTACTGACCATCGCTATTCCTACTTATAATCGTGCCGATTTACTTGATAAACAGTTAGAATGGCTAGCTCAAGCTATTAGAGGCTTTGAATCTGATTGTGAAATTTTAGTTTCTGACAATTGTTCTACGGACAATACTCAGGATGTCATAAAAAAGTGGCAAACTAAACTTAGTAATATCACCTTTAAAGTAAATAAAAACTTCAAGAATTTAGGTGTAGTCAAAAATATTATTTATTGCCTAAACTCTGCAACAACAAAATATGTTTGGACAATTGGCGATGATGACCCAATTCAGGAGAGAGCCGTTAGTTATGTCATCGACAAACTCAAGAAGCACGAAGACTTATCATTATTGTTTCTCAACTTTTCTGGTCGTAATAAAATTACTGGTGAACCAGTTCATCCACCAACAATAGTTGATAACCGCTGGTTTGATGTTGATAGCGAAGATGCTCGTGGTGATGGTAAAGCGATATTTGAACATTGTTTTTCTAAAAGTGTTGGCGCAGTTATCTTTTTAACTGCTACGGTGTACCGCACTGACTTAGTAAAACGTGCTCTACAAATTTGGCAAGATGCTGAGAATAACTGGATATCTTTGGCATACTTAGCTGGTTATTGTGCGGCTAATGGCAGTGTAATTGTTACTAAAGAGACTTATTTGGAATGTATTGTCGGTGTGAGTTATTGGCAAAAAGAACCAAAGTCTGCACTATTAATGCAATACAAACATATACCAGAAGTTATTTTGAAACTGGAGGAGAGTGGATATTCCAAGCAGTTTTGCAGGCGGATGCTTTTGCAAAATGGTAGAGAAGTAAACTTGAAAGTTTTCTTAGGTGCTTTAAGAAGATGGCCGATGTCTGCTATCAAAATAGTTATTCCCTTTTTAACTTTAGTTAGCCTGTCAGCATTTGATGTCATGGGTTTTAAAGAGTTGAAAATTTCCGAAGCTAGTGAAGCATCTACTCAACAAGTGCGAGCTAATGGTAAGCGATCAGTTACTAAATCCATGTAAAAAATAAAGTAATCATGCCATGCTTAACAACATTAAAAACAAAATAGCTTCACTAGGATCTGAGTTAGTTTATAGATTAGCACTTTTGAAACATGCTCCCAATTTGCCTGCATTGGAAGAAGGCGATCGCATAATTATTAATGCTCTCAAACGAGACGGCGTTTATGTAACAACACTTGCCGAATTAGGATTAAATTCGACTTCCGATCTGCTCAAAACTGCTTACAATCAATTATCTCAGATGGAAAATGCCAACAACGACCATCTAGATAAAAAGTGGCCACAAATTTACACAGTTACAGATTTATCAGAAATCTCTACCTGGGGAAGGGAGAAAAGACTACTCAATATCATCGAAAATTATATTGGTCTTCCCATTACTTTTCATGGTGTACATTTACGCAAAGATTTCAAGAGTGAAAATCAGTTTGGTACGTTGCTCTGGCATAGTGATGCAGAAGACCGCCGGATTATCAAAATCTTTGTTTACTTAAATGATGTTGAAGAAAAAACCGGGCCATTTGAATACATTCCGCGTTCCTTAACCTCTTTATTTAGTTGGAATTATTGGCGAATTTACTACAAACTTTTAAAGTCAAGCTATTTAGGCATTAACGATGAAGAAGTAAAAGAAGTTATTCCCAAATCAGCTTGGAAATCATGTATTGGCCCAGCAGGAACAGTGATTATTGTAGATACAAAAAAGACTTTCCACCACGGGACAATACGCACAGAAGACCGCTCAGCTTTATTTTTTTGTTATACAGCCAATCCCCCAGAACGCCCAGAGCTTTGCACTCAATACTGGGATGATACTTATCCCAAAATGGAGTTAAGAGAGCAAGTAGAAAATAGCCGATAGTGTATTAATTGCCAAGTTTTTGTTAATACTAATCCAATCTATAGGAATCATATTTGATTTTTGAAAAAAATTCAGTACATCTTTATTACTTCTTCCCCATCCCCCATCCCC
>NZ_JADEXR010000267.1 GCF_015206995.1 aff. Roholtiella sp. LEGE 12411
CGAATTTCTTACCTTTAGGTGTGGCTTGTAATTGAGTTATTAAATTTTCAACTTCTGTTCGTTGAATCCAACCTGACAATTTAATGTTGTCGGACTTAACGAATAAGATATTTTTCCCATTCAATAATTGACAGATGGGCAATTTAGAGAAATTACCACGAAACTCAGGAGATTTGAATGTATCAAGTGTAACGGTCATGATTCGTTTCCAAGTGAATTGATTTACGACTTCTCAAAAGTTCAAGCGCAGCTGCTTTAATCTGGTTCAATTAGCGGCTCAACACACCCCATTGCCTCACCCAAGTAATGCAATACATCACCTAAATGCGTTGCTGCTTCTGGGTCAATTTTTTTCTCAGCAATCAACAAGAGCCAATTTTCGTTTTGGGCGATCGCCTGAAGTTTTAGATAGCACGAATTGAAATCTTGTAGGATCTCTATGGGTGACATATTTGCAAGAGACATTCACAATGTCCAATAAATTACTTATCGAAAAATGCTTGACGGATAGGCGAGATTGCATTATTAGCCACTACAACAATAGTCTTGTACTCGCTCCTATTTATCTGACAGATATTTTTTAATTTCAACAGAGCGTAGCGTTCTTACAGGGCAATAGAAAGACGCTCATACCAATAACAGCGTGAACGTCTTTCTATTGCCTAGAAGTAACAATCAAACAACGACCCAGTAAACACCTTGATTGCGAACCATGCAAGATTTTCCTTTGATAGTTGCAGTTCCCAACTCGGAACTATTCTTGAGTCGTTGAATGTTCCTGATAACTCGATAAACTATCTTAGCCGAACCATTATTTTGTATTTTGATGGGTCGTTTAATGATGGGCGGTTTATGTATTGACATGGCTCAAAACAATTGAAGCTGTTCAGAGCAATCTTTAGTGGTTGTAGGATTACAAGTCATTCCCACTACTTCCGAACAGCGAATCATTAATTTGTCCCGATTAATCACCAAGTTTGATTTCTGTTTTTGCCCTGGTATTGGTAAATGACCAAACACATATTTTGGATGAGTATTACTACCTGAAGAGTGCAAGTATTGAAAGAAAGCTCCATCAATTTGGTAGACTTTTGTTGGATTAAGTGATTTGGGATTGTAAACAGAATTGAGTTCCATTTTCCTTAGCCTCAACTAAATAGACAAATACTTTCATCTAGACGTAAAGCGTAGCGATCGCTATTGATTGAACTAGCTGTAGACTTTGAGTGACAAGGCTTTTTGTTTCAGATTACCGTTGCCATCGTCACCATTAGTTGTAATTGTTGGTTGCTGACGACATTCAGACTTGTTAATCGTCCAGTCCCAATGATTGATTTGCGTTTTCTGGTGATGTTCTACTAGGACAATAACATTTTTGTACTTGAGGTCTTTACCACTGATTAAATAAGCATCCCCAAGTGCATAAAAACCAGTCGAAACATAATGTCGTTTGTTGAGAGACATCAGCGCATCCCAGGCTTGTTGATGCTGTTGAAGTTTACTCATTTAAACTTTCCTAATCTAAACAAATCATCACTTTGAAACGTAGCGATACATTGTGCGATAATTACTTTCACCTTTGGTTACAGTTTGGATTGCGGAAACTTCTGGTAAGCGAAGTTTCCGCATTTTTCTAGTAAGTACAATGTCTGAGTTTTAAGCGCTAACCTTTTTCTTTGGTTCAGATAATCTGGATGTACCATTAGATAAGCAAGGTGTTTGAGAGAGAGGCGGGGGAACTGTACCAAAGGGTGTACGAATCTCTAAATGTGCATCTAATTCTTTTTGGAGAACCGCTAATCGTGACAGATGCAAGTCGATTTCGGCTAATATTTTTGCTTCTATGTCTTGTTTTGAAAGCAGATGAACCTGGGTTTCGGCTAGTTGTACTAATTGCCCAGAGTTTTCATTAATTAGTATTGTGTAGTACCAACCTTCACTTTGCTTTTGAGTTGAATAATTGATACCGATGATTTTTCCTTGTTTGGTGCGCTGACCTATAGCAAAAAGAGGTTGCTTCCATGTACGTGGCATTATGGCTGTGGATTGCATGATTATTTTTCCTTCGTTATAAATCCGTGTCTAATACCCGCATTTCTCACAAGCTTGAGGGAAGGGGCAGGGGTGCAGAGGTGCAGAGGTGAATTTCTAAATATCCGAACGCAAGCCTAAACTTCTTCTTTCTCCCCTGCACAAGCTGCACAAGCACAGACTTTGAGCATCGGTGAGAAATCCGTGTCTAATAGCGGTCGTTCATTGATCACTTCTTCAATGCCCAGAATTAATCCCACGCGGACTTTCAGGTCAGACATGGGATTAATTCTGGCATAGCTAAAACCACAAAGTTAGAGTTTCTTTCCCTGCTTCGGATTGCCCGTTGTGGGGAGAGCGGATTTCGCTCTCTTTTAACTTGTTGCTTGCATGAGCCGCTTCTCTGAAAGAAGCCCGCTCTTCGCTAGACAAATCACCAATGAATACAGTTACAGCTGTAGCTGATTCGGAAATATCTTTCTTGACATCTTGATACTTCATAAATACTCCTGATAATTACGCTGTTATTAATTCCCGACTATCCGACCCTGGCTGATACTCCACTAGCCGGAGCCATTCTTTAACCGTTAGGGTCTCAAACGGTCGGTCTAACAAGTCTTCACAAGACACAAACCAATCTATCGACAACGACCACACCGCATCAAGAGCAGAATCACATAGGACTTCTTGCTGATGTATTGACGAAGCCCGAATAACCCACCATTTACCATCTGTACAGCCCACTTTCCCAAGCTTCACATCGTTGTGGTGGTAAATACCATCGTCCATCAGGTCAAAGTTGTACTTCTCGCACTCGGTGGCTATTTCTGCTATCACTTCGTTGCCCGTTGTAGCGACTGGGTTTTCTTCTTGTATGGCTTGTATGGGCAGTGTTCCGTCTTTGTAATGTATGCAAATGTAGCGGTAGCACTTCGCCCAGGTATTAGCCCTAAATTCCTCTTTATCACTGACCATTACAAGCCAGGGTTGAGTTACGAAGTCGTCATTATCATGGGTGATTTTGGCTATCAGTTGACCATTGGCGTAGATTTCATGATCGTAAAGATCGATTTCGACTAATGTTAGTTCTGCTAATGCTACAGTTGTCTTGTTCATAAACCTATGTGGGTTGTGAATTTGAATTAGAGGCGATCGCAGACTTTCCACGGACGGCGATCGCCTTTTAATTGCGCGAAATATGTTGTGCTTGTACAACACTCTCAAACTCGTTTTGGCGCAGCCTCACATTTAAGTGTTCTTAAAAAACTCCTCAAAAAACTGCTCTAGTTCGGCTAATTCGCGTTCTCGTTCTGGTGTGATGTCCGGCAAGGGACGGGACATGATTTCAGTAAGTGTCTTTTTTCGCGGGTCTCCTGCACTCGCTCGCATTCTTCCCGACGCTCACCCTTCGGGTAGAGCGCGGGGCTGCTGCTGCTCAAACTCAACTTTCAAAAAGCAGCATCACGCTTTAATGGTAATTCTTTATATGTGCCACT
>NZ_JADEXR010000268.1 GCF_015206995.1 aff. Roholtiella sp. LEGE 12411
TCCATCTGATGGGCAAGTGATGAGCCGGGACATGAATGGTGCGCGAGGGATTTTCCTTCGTGCATTGGTTGATACGCCCTCTCTCAAAGAGTGTATTTGTTAATGAATGTTAGCAAAAACGTATCGGATACTAATGGTGAGATTATTTTGGTAGCCCAAGCACCTACAGTCGATCCTGTGCGTTCCTGGTTATCACTTACCTCTTGCCATGTCCCATGATGACTAAAACAACTAGGCTTTCTGGTGCAAATTATCTAAAAATTTTCAGGCAAAAAGCAAAAGCCAAGATTTTTGACTTTTTACGTTTGCCTTTATATTTTTTAATTGCTTTGCTATGCATCCTCTGTTCACCTGTGCTAGCAATAGTTCCAGATGCGCTCAACTCCTCATCCCAACTGGTAATTAACGGTGTTACTTCCACCTCTGGACTACAACAGGGCAAAGTTTTATTCGACGCTGGCAAGTTTGCTCAAGCAGTGGACGTATTGCAACAAGCTGCCCAGAAATACAAGCAACAGGGGGATAATCTGAGATTGGCAACTACTCTGAGTAATCTTTCTCTAGCTTACCAGCAACTTGGTGATTGGAATGAGGCACAGCAGGCAATTACAGAAAGCTTGAATTTGCTCAAGGGACAGGAGAAAAACCAAAATCTGCAAGTATTTGCTCAATCACTCGATATTCAAGGACGTCTGCAACTGGCAATGGGAAAAGCAGAGTCAGCTTTAGCAACTTGGCAGCAAACAGAAGAAATTTACAAGAAAACAGGAAATAAAAGCAGTATAGTGCGATCGCAAATCAATCAAGCACAGGCTTGGCGAACTCAAGGATTTTACCGCCGTGCCGTAGAAATACTCAAGAAGGTAAATAAGACATTACAATCTCAACCAGACTCTCCAGAAAAAACAGTAGGATTGCGATCGCTAGGTGATGCTCTCCAGGTAGCAGGGGATCTGGAACTGTCACGCAGAGCACTTGAGCAAAGTCTGGCGATTGCTCAACGACTACAATCAAACGCTGATATTGGGGCAAGTCTGTTCAGCTTAGGAAATAATACCCGTAATGCCCATACACAGGAGCAAAAACGACAGGCGATCGCCTATTATCAACAAATAGAGAAAGTGTCTGCATCGCCCCTGACCAAAATCCAGGCAAAACTGAATTACCTTAGCCTCTTGATTGAAGATAAACAATTAGCACAAGCCCAAACTTTATTACCATCAATTCAATCTCAACTCGAACAACTTCCCCCTAGTCGTGCTGCTGTCTACGCTAGGATTAATTTCGCACAAAGCCTAACTAAATTTCCGAGTAGAAATTCGGACTCAGCCCTAATACTTGCCAAAGCCATTGAGCAATCCCACAGTTTAGCTGACAAGCGGGCAGAAGCTTATGCCTTAAAGAGTTTGGGCAGCTTGTACGAAGAAACCAAACAGTGGTCAGAAGCGCAAGACCTGACCCTGAAGGGATTATTTTTGGCACAGAGCAGCAATGCACCAGAAATTATCTATACATTGGAATGGCAGTTAGGTAGATTGCTCTGGGCACAAAAAGATATTAATGGTGCGATCGCAGCCTATGATACTGCTGTAAAAACTCTCCAGTCTCTCCGCAATGACCTAGTAGCAGTCAATCAGGATGTGCAATTAAACTTCCGAGACAGCGTAGAACCAGTCTACAGAGAGTCAGTAGAATTACTCCTGCAATCTCAGACAGAAGAACCGGATATAAAAATATTAGAAAAAGCACGTCAGCGGATTGAAGCACTGCAATTGGCAGAATTAGATAACTTTTTTCAGGAAGCTTGTCTACAAGGTCAAAAAGTGAAGCTTGATCAAGTAGTAGATCAAGATAATCCTACATCTGCCATCCTCTATCCGATTATTCTTCCTAACGAACTCCAGGTTATTGTCAAAATACCTAAACGACCTCTGCGGCATTACAGTACCAAAATTCGCCAAACAGAAGTAGAAAAAATTCTGACAGCACTGCGAAAAAGCCTTGTTAATCCTACTGCTATCAAAGCCGTCGAAAATCAGTCGCAACAAGTTTACAACTGGTTGCTCCAACCCATTGAATCAGAATTACAAGCCAGTGGGGTGAACACCTTAGTGTTTGTGCTGGATGGAGCATTACGCAATTTACCAATGGCGGCTCTTTACGATGGTAAACAGTATTTGGTGGAGAAATATGCGATCGCCCTCAGCGTCGGTCTGCAACTCCTCGATCCCAAACCACTAGTACAACGGCAGCTAAAAGCCTTAACTGCTGGGCTAACTGAGCCTCCAGCCAATTACCCTAACTATGCTCCTTTAACTGCCATCAAATCTGAATTCGACGGCATTACTGAAGCCGGAATATCGACAACTAGTCTCCTGGATGGACAGTTCACCAGCAAAAAACTAGAAAGCGAAATTAATACCGTTTCATTTAACATAGTGCATTTGGCAACTCACGGCCAATTTAGTTCCTTGGCTGAAAACACCTTTATTTTGGCTGCTGATGGCCCAATCAAAGTCAAAGATTTTGATAGTTTTTTTCGTAGTCAAGATAAAAGCACAGTGGAACTATTAGTTTTAAGTGCCTGTCAAACAGCAGCAGGAGACAACCGTGCAGCCCTGGGTTTGGCAGGAGCATCTGTACGAGCCGGTGCACGCAGCACCCTGGCATCCTTGTGGCAAATTGATGATGAATCAACAGCCCTATTTGTCACTGCCTTTTATCGAGAACTCCAGAGTGGCAAGATCACCAAAGCTGAAGCTCTCCACCTTGCCCAGCTAGAACTTCTGAAACATCCCAACTACAAAGCACCAAGCTTTTGGTCTGCCTATGTGTTGATCGGTAATTGGTTGTAACTTTCTACGAAATAAACTCCACTCCAATAACAATAATAGCGCCTCCTCAGTACAGGTAGGCGCTATTCTTATGATTGAATTCAAGGAGAAAAATAGTTAAAATTATTCCCCTGATGTTGGCTATTAACGGAAACTGAACTATTTTTTTATGCAGCACTTCTACGGGTTAATAAATTCCACAAGAAAACAGCAACAATTGCACCAAGAACAGCGACCGCAATACCGGGGATACTAAGACTAGGCGCGGCTAATGACAATGTTCCTGTACTGAAGAATACGCCTAAACTACCACCAACAAAAGCACCAATAATTCCCAACAAGATTGTTCCTAGAATTCCGCCGCCTTGATGACCAGGGTAGATAGCTTTAGCGATAGCGCCAGCAATTAGACCTAAAACAACCCAAGCAAGAATATTCATCGTTTTTAATTTAGTAAACACTTTTTACTTACAAACACACAATAACAATTCAAAAGTAATCATTACATCTGCCATCAGAACTAATTATGGTTCTACCGATCCCCTTATGAAAAAAAAGTATTTTAAACGAGAAAAAAGAGCTAATAACAAACAAGAATATAGCGCTACAAGCTAAGTCTGACAAAGGTTAATGACTTTTAAAATTTTTTGAA
>NZ_JADEXR010000269.1 GCF_015206995.1 aff. Roholtiella sp. LEGE 12411
GCATTGGGCATTGGGCATTGGGCATTGGGCATTGGGGATTGGGCATTGGGGGAGTGGTATTCAAATGAAAAATTATGGAATTTGCTCTAATCCCCAAACATATTTTGCAATGTTTTCCCAGTAGCCAGGGCTACTGTGTACACACCAGTATATACCGCAAAGGTTTCAGATCTTTTAGCCCGATAAATACCCAAGATTTGAGCGTATTCATCAAGTAAACATTACTCTACAAACTTAAGATTTACTTGATAAATAAACTGTCATTATATTAGTTTGTTAGTTTTCTATATCCTCTTCCAAGAAAGTCATTGTATTTAATACAGGCATCAAAATCAGATCACGGTTCAAAACTCGATTATGACTAATTAAAACACCTATTGGATTTACCCCTTGTGTAATTAGCCAAAGCATCCAACCAATTAGCTTAAGTGTATTGAAGAGAGATCTTCGAGTTAGCCATTCATGAAATGCTACGCGAGCTTCATCTAAAAAACCGTCATACTCTTCTATAATCGGGGAATCATGAAACATTGGTGAGTTAATGCCATGAATACCACTAACTCGATATTTTCCCATTTTAATTCTTGGTAAACAGGAAACTTCAAGGTGATACAGGTCATGATTGCAAAGCAAATCACCATGTAAATGTATCATGATTTTTCCTATCTTTACCCGGTCTTTGCTAATACAACCAAGTAATTTTTTCAGCGATAACCCGATCAAGATTTCCGCAGGCGTAATAATTTTTGCCATAAAGGGTAATTTTAACCAATTGCTAAAACTGGTCAATAGATAAGTTTAGATTGAGTGCCAACTTATTTATCTAAATACTTTAATCAACACCATTATTGACACTCTGTTCAATGAATGTTAATCGGCTGAATCATGAATCTATACGGTCTATCTAGTCTAGATACTACTCTAAAAAACTTGTTGGTTATTTAAAGAAAATGCAAATTTTTTGAATATCAGTAAGTTTGAGTAGTTGAATAATATAGTTTTTACTTAAGAGTATTTTATATGAAGAAACCAACTTATAAGGCAAGGGCTGAAAGCTGTCAAACAAAAGCTTTTGTGACCTATCCTAGCATTGCAATTATGAAGGCAAACTAGTATAAAATCGCTGATTAGTTATCAAAACGCTCGCTTCTGTATGAAAGCAGCAAGTATATGGTTTTAACGTTTTGCCAATTCTGGAGTACGCCCTTTTAAACCAATCATCAATTTGAGCATAAACACTTTTAGCATCGGTACTCGCCGCAAAAACCATAAACCCAGGCGACGAACAACTACCAAAGGTAAGAAGTTATTAGAAAATATCCGATCTAATAAATCGGTGAATCCTAAAATTGTTAGGTTCTCCAATTTACGCCAACGTTCATAGCGTTTGAGGACTTTAACATTGCCAATATCTTCGCCCATCGCTTGCGCCGCTTGGATTACTTGTGCCAAAGCAGCAGCATCCCGAATACCGAGATTTAAACCTTGTCCACCGACAGGATGGCAATTGTGCGCTGCATCACCAATTAATGCCAATCGGGGGAGGACATAGCGATCGCTTTGCATCAGTTGTACCTGAAAAATAAAGCGATCGCCTAGCAATTCCAACTTCCCCATCTGATCGCCATAACGACGGCTTAACTCTGCCAAAAATTGCTGATCATTTAATGCACACAAAGCTTGTGCTTCTTTGTGGGGGGCTGTCCACACAATTCGGCAGCGGTTCCCTGGTAAAGGTAAAATGGCAAACGGCCCGCTAGTCCAAAATCTTTCGTAAGCTGTGTTATTGTGAGGTTTTTCTGGCTTAACAAATGCTACAATACAAGATTGCCAATATTTCCAGCCATGTGTTTTAATACCAGCAGCTTGGCGAATAGGCGATCGCGCCCCATCTGCTGCTACAACTAATTTGCTCTTAACTGTTTGTAACTGCTCGGCAATTTTAATATCTATCGTTACTAAATCTTTTTGATACTGCGTATTAATCACCTCAGCCGGACAAAGATAAGTCACATTTGGACAATTCTGCACAAATTCTTGTAATGGCTGCAATAGCGCTTGATGTTCCGCCACATAACCTAACTCTGGTGTACCTATATCCGCTGTGGCAAATTCTACCACCTCTGAATAATCGGCATCAGAAAGGCGGACATGGCAGTATTTGGCAATTTCAGGCAGCATTTGATCCCAAACGCCAATTCCTTGGTAAATTAGCGACGAGAGCATGTGAATTGCATAGGCTTGCCCTTTGGATACCGCTGCTGATGCCACTTTCGCCTCAATCAGCAGTACTCTCAAGCCAGAATCTTTTAAAGCAGCGGCTAGGGTTAACCCAATAATTCCACCGCCAACAATTACCAAGTCATATTCATATCCCCGCAAATCTTGCGGTGTCAGTTGCGGGGAAATTGGATCAAGCTGCGATCGCGCCATTGTTAAGATAAATTACAGCATCTTAACTATTATTTTTACGCGATCGCGCCTTTCTAAGCAAGTTGATAGCGACAAATTTTGAAAAAACCCCGCTGATAGACTGAGGATATCAATGGAGTTGAATAGGGTAATTTTGTGTGAATGAATAATACAACGCTTGGTTCTACACAATACTTAGAGCCATTAATTCATCTGCCATTTCAAAATTAGCTGTGACATTTTGCACATCATCCAAGCTTTCTAGAGTATCGATTAATTTGAAAAGCGATCGCGCCTGATCTGAATCAGTAACTTCGACATGATTACTGGGAATCCATCGTAATTCAGCATCAGTCACCTTAAAGCTTTTATCTTTCAACGTCTGGTTGAGGATTTCTAAATTTCCGATCTCAGTCAATATCTCAGCCGTCTCATCTTCAGTCATCTCATAAGACTCAGCACCGCCTTCAAGGGATGCTTCTAAAAGCTGTTCCTCATCAACCACACCCTGAACTACACAAACGCCTTTTTGATCAAACATCCAGCTAACACAACCTGTTTCACCAAGATTCCCGCCGTTTTTACTAAAAGCTGCACGCAAGTCAGCAGCAGTGCGATTGCGATTATCTGTGAGGGCTTCAATCAAAATTGCTACACCACAAGGGCCGTAACCTTCGTAGCGAATAGCTTCTAGACTAGAGTTCTCGCCACCAAAAGTACCTGCACCCTTAGCGATCGCCCGTTCAATATTATCATTAGGGATACTTGCGGCTTTTGCCTTGTCAATTGCCGTACGAAGTTGAAAATTAAGCGCTGGATCTGGTACGCCGCTTCTCGCCGCAACGATAATTGCTCGAGACAACTGGGTGAAAGTTTTTCCCCTTTTTGCGTCTACTACCGCCTTCTGGCGCTTAATATTTGCCCATTTACTATGTCCTGCCATAATCTAAAACTATCAAAACTCCATTCCAAGCTATAGGACTAAATATTTGATTTTTGAAAAAAATTCAGTACACCTTTATTACTTCTTCCCCATGCCCCATGCCCCATGC
>NZ_JADEXR010000270.1 GCF_015206995.1 aff. Roholtiella sp. LEGE 12411
TCCCCTCCTAATGATTATCATTTTCACACTCAGTGAGATTTAATTTCCTCAAAGCCTTATGTAGTTTGAATCTTGGTGTATTTCATCCTGATTCAGGCTTGTCAATATTTAGATGCGTTTGCCCTGCTACAAAGGGTAATATCCACCAATATGTTTCTCCTGATTGAGGGTGAACAAAACCATATAACCACAACCATTTAAATCGCCAATTAACCGAAGCTATTGGTTGTGTCCATTCATCAACCCACATCCTTCTAATAATTGGTTTGAGACCAATTCTATGTTCATCCATCGTCCACACTTCTACGTCGGCGTCAGGATGGTTTTTTTGGACTTGAGTGACCTCGGACGCTAACTTTTTTTTCCATTCCTCCTGCTCAAAATAATCTGTTTCTTCATGTGAAGGTCGAGGCACTCTCAAGCGAAATTTCATTTCTTTGAGATACTCCCACCCGCGTTGCCTACTCACTGAATATCCGACTAATTCGCTTATCCAATCTGCGACTTTTCGCCCGTTCCACAGCCCTCCATCAGTCGGAGGTGATTGTAATGCCTGCCATAATTGCGCTTGTTGTATATCATTTAAAAGTGTTTTTCCTCCAGGATGCTCATGTCTTTTGTCCCCTAATGATTCTGGTCCAATACGGTTATATCCCCACACAAGTTCATAAATCCAACTAACGCTATAACCAGTTATTTGTGAAACCTCTTGACTACTCCTTCGGGATGCTAGTAGCCAGATAATTTGGTAATGGCTTCTCTCCACACCGTCCTTTGCTTGACGGTAACGCTGTTCTAACTCGGTTAATGATAAATGTGGCTCTATACTAATATGTTTTGGCATTGGTACGGTAGATGCTTACAACAGAGGGTATATAATTTACTTTACTATGGGTGTGCCACCGGACATGATATGACGCATCTGATGCAACCAGTCCAACCTCAGTAAGCGTTAATTTGTTGACCAATTCCCTAATTGTGAATAATGTTCCTAGTCTGGGAACCCTAAACTTCACTGTCAAAAACTTTGAGAACGTCAGAGGTACAGCTCAAAACGACAGCATTACTGGTGACAATGCCAACAACATTCTCAGTGGTGGTGGTGGCAACGATGTGTTCGGTGGTAGCCAGGGCAATGATATCATCAACGGTGATGCAGGCACTGACACAGCAAACTACAGTGCGCTGGGACAAACCATCGTTCTCGGTACCACGGGTACTGTCACCAAAGCAGGTGGATTTGGTACTGATCAGCTAAACAAGATTGAAACCATCACGGCTTCTACCCTGCTGGGCGATACAATTAATGCCTCCGCTGCAACAGGTAGCACCAGCATTACGGCAAATCTGGCTATCAATAGCTTGATTGTGAACAGTGTTCCTAGTTTGGGAACCCTAAACTTCACTGTGAACAACTTTGAAAATGTGACAGGTACGGCTCAAAGCGACATCATTACTGGCAATACTGCCAGCAACATCCTCAGTGGCGGTGCTGGCAACGATTTCTTAGCGGGTGATGCTGGTAACGATACTCTTATCGGTGGTAATGGTACTGATGTCTTAGCCGGTGGTGCTGGTAACGATAGATTCACCTTGTTAAATCCTGCCGGAGGTGTAGATATCATCACTGATTTTGCCTCTGTCTCTGATAAAATCGCAGTTTCTGCCTCTGGTTTTGGTGCTGGTCTAACGTTAGGAACCCTTTCCAGTCTTAAGTTCATTGTGGGTGCCTCTGCAACTACCGCCGCTCATCGGTTTATCTATAATAACGCGGGTGGATTGTTCTTTGATGTTGATGGTAATGGTGGTGCTGCACAACAGCAGATTGCTAGCCTAACTCTTGCTCCAACACTGACATCCAGTAACATCCTGGTGATTGCTTAACAACTACGAGCAGCAAATTATCCAAAACTTCACCCAAAATCAAGAAGAATGATCTAGGGCGTGTCGTCAGTTAGGTTAACCAATTGCGTCATATTGCTTAACTGACGACACGCCCTAGAAAAACAAAAATACTGGGCATGGGGACACTTCTCTACGAGAGGCTGCGCCAACGAGAAGCGGTAGTTGAGCGCAGTCGAAACTCAGTGCATCGCTGGGGATTGGGAAAACATTCGCAAATATGTTTGGGGTTAGAGCAAATTCCATAATTTTTCATTTGAATACCACTACCCCAATGCCCCATGCCCAATGCCCCATGCCCCATGCCCGTCCATAGCGTAAAACCAGCAAATAACCTACTAAGTGCTTAAAAAAATTAACATTAGTCAGCCGAATAAATGTGACATAGTATAAAGTCAAAATATACTTTAATAAAATCAAATTATTTAAGTATATACTTATACGGCTGCGGCTTATGTCATCGCCCCTTGACCGTCCGCTGAAAATTGAAGTTAGGCTACCATCCTCCCATCCTCAGTTATTAACAGGACTTGATACCTGGTTGCGCTTGGGTTTGATATCTGACACCCAAGTTAGGCAGCTATGCCGAGAGTTTCTCGTTTGTGAGGTGGTATTACAACCTCAAGTTCAAGCAACTTCCGATCCTGTGCCGCAGTCGCCTGTAAAAGCTTTACAATCTAATAACCGCAGACAGCCGCGAGAAAAGCCAGTTAAACCCAGGTTTGTAGGCACAATGTTGCAGTCACTGGGGGCAGAATTGAGTGTCCGTTGGCTGCTGTTTTTAGGGGTATTCCTGGTAGTTTTGTCTTCTGGCGTACTGGCTGCTAGTCAGTGGGAGAGATTTCCCGCTTCTGGACAGTATGGGGTTTTGTTAGCTTATACCTTGAGTTTCTGGGGTTTAAGCTTTTGGGCAACTAAACAAAGTAACCTCAGATTAACGGCTCAAACATTGCTGATTGTCACCCTTTTACTAGTGCCGGTGAATTTTTGGGCAATGGATAGGTTCCAGTTGTGGCAAAATCCTTTGGACTGGATTGTTGTTGCGATCGCCTGGCCTACTCTGACAGCTATTACTGTTTTAGTCTGGAACAATCGAACTATTTTCCCCAATTTACATACTGGCAATTTACCTTTAGTCAATATTCTAGGGCTGAGTTATCTGCATTGGGGTTGGAAATTCCCCGGATTTCCCTTAATTGCCGTTTATTTGGCAATGATCGGCACAACCATTATTACGGTTTATCACGATCGCTACCGTCAGCATCACCCACCAATTCGTAGAGAACATCGGAGCGATCGCCGAGTTAGACTTGGAATTACCTTGCCCGCATTAGTAGTAATTTATGCCTTAGTATTACTGCTAATACGGGCGATTTTTGTTGTCAGACTAGATGTTCCTCAGTTAGGGTTAGCCATTGGCATTTGCGGCTGGCTAGTAACTTGGTTAGCACAGCAAAAAACATGGGGAGAAAAAATAATTTCCTCTTCCCCACTCCCCCCC
>NZ_JADEXR010000048.1 GCF_015206995.1 aff. Roholtiella sp. LEGE 12411
TGGCTATTGGTGGTAGTTATAGTGAAACTCTAAGTGCAGCATTGCCTGGTGTACTTCCTGGTGATTATTATGCGATCGTCAAGAGCGATATTCGCAATCAAATTCCTGAGTCGAATGAAAGTAATAACCTCAGTGCTTCTCTAGACCAATTTAATGCTGATGCGGAACGATTAGATTTGGGAACTGCGGATACTGGCAGTTTGGCACAAGGACAAGCGGTTTATTACAAAGTTGATGTGGCTGCGGGTGAGACACTGCGGGTGAAGTTTGATAGTGCTTCGACTACGGCGGCGAATGAGTTGTACATTCGTTACGGCGATATGCCGAGTCGCGGAAATTTTGACTTTGGCTTCTCAGATGTATTAGCTGCTGACCAAGATATTTTAGTACCTGCGACACGCAGCGGTACATACTATATTCTGGCTTATGGTGCTAGTGTGGGTGGGACACCTGCGGACTACACCATTGAAGCTGATGTTCTCGATTTTGAGATTCTGGATATTGGCACAAAGCGGGGTAGTAATTTAGGTCAGACAACCATTACAATTTCTGGCTCGAAATTTAGCACAGATGATGTCATTAGTTTAGTTGCTAATGATGGAACTGGGCGCACTGCTAGCCGTGTTTGGTGGAAGGATAGCACAGAATTATGGGCGACATTTGACTTACAGGGACTGACAACGGGATTGTATGATGTCAAAGTTGAAAATGGTACGCAAACAGCAACTTTAGATGATGCTTTCACTGTCACCAATAGGGCAATTGGGAATTTAATAGTTAGTGTCGATGCACCCAGCGCCTTACGTCCTGGACAAGGCGGAATTGTTACTGTTAATTATGCCAATACAGGGGACACGGATATTGTTGCACCTTTGCTGACCTTGGTGGCTGAAAATGCAAATTTAAGATTGCCAGAACAAACGGAGTCAGTAGGGTCTACCTTACAGTTTCTGGGGATTGATTCGGAAGGGCCAGCAGGTATTCTTGCACCAGGAGAAAGTGGTAGCTTTTCACTGGTCTTTAACCCAACTGTTAATGATGGAAGTGTTAGTTTTTCGGTATCCCAAGCTTCACAAGACCAAACAATTGATTGGGATAGTTTAAAAAATCAAGCGCGACCAAATAACATTTCCAATGATGCTTGGGATGCAATTTGGGAAAACTTTATTACTTCTGTTGGTAATGAAGCTGGTACTTATCAGGAAATCTTAGCTGATAATGCTAACCATTTAAGCCAACTGGGAGAATACACCAATGATGCTATCCGGTTATTAGGCTTTGAATTACTACAAGTTAGTAATTCTTTAGCCGGAAGTAAACAAGACGATTCAATTGATGAACGCTTCATCACTGGAACTTTTGGACGCGGTGGAGTTAATGATTGGGATATTAAAGTTACTCCAGATACTAATGGAGATGTTACCCTGTTATTCGGAACTTCTCCGAGATTATTTACTAAGCAAATTGATGGCAGTTATCAAGGTCAATCTGGGGATAATGCAACCTTAACTCAAGATGGTGGTGTTTATCGGTTACAAGAAGACGATGGAACCTTAATTGCTTTTCGCTTAGATGGCAAATTTGATTATATTGAGGACACGAATCAAAATCGAGTTACAGCCAATTATACAGATGGTAAGCTTACCCGCTTAGTACATTCTGATGGTAATTATCTTGCCTTTTCTTATAATGACCAAGGTCTAGTTACTCAAACCACAGACCAAGATAATTGGACGACTACCTATGAATATGACATAACCGGGGAGTATTTACTCGGTATTACAACTCCTGAAGGAACAACCAATTACACCTACGAAACTAACTCAACTAGTGCTAGCCAACACGCCATAAAATCGGTTAGGTTCTCTGATAATACGGGTCTTTTTTATGAATATGACAATCAAGGAAGACTCATTAAACAAAGTTTAGACGGAAACGCTGAACCTATCACCTACAGCTATGACTCATCTGGAGGAGTTACAGTTACTGATGCTTCTGGCGCGGTGAGTAAGCTGTTATATAATGACCGGGGAACTCTAGGAAGAATTGAAGACCCGCTCAAACGGATTACCCAATATCAATATGATAGTAATGGGAATCTAACTAAGTTAACTGCTGCTGATAATACTGTCTCAACTTTCACTTACGATAATCTAGGCAATATTATTTCCTCTGTTAATTCCCTTGGACAGCAGATTAAATATTCTTACGAAACGAACTTTAATCAACTTGCAACTGTTCGAGATCAACGCGGTAATCCTCTGAATTACAGTTATGATAATCAGGGCAATCTAGAACAGATATCTTATGCAGATGGCAGCAAAGAAACATTTAGCTATGATGCTACTGGGAATGTAACTGTTGGTGTTAATCGTCGCAATCAAAACATTAGCTACACCTACAATTCTGAAGGATTATTAACCCGTAAAGATTTTGCCGATGGCACATCAGCCACCTATACCTATGACAGTCGAGGAAATCTTTTATCTGCGACTGATTCTGATAGTTCCGTTACTTACACTTACGACAGTGTAGACCGTATTAGTAAAGTAAGTTATGGTGCTGACCGTTTCCTAGAGTTTACTTATGACAGTGCTGGTCGTAGATCGCAGATGGTGGATCAAGATGGTTTTACTACCAACTATAACTATGACACTTTAGGAAAGTTAAAGAGTCTCACGGACGGAACGGGAGCGAATATTATTACTTATACCTACGATAATGTAGGTCGTCTTAGCCGTGAAGATAATGGCAATGGAACTTATACAACCTACAGCTATGATTTAGTCGGACAACTGTTAATTCTGGCTAACTATGAATCTGATGGCATAGTAAACTCGCGTTTTGATTATACTTATGACAATGCTGGTCGTCGTACCAGTATGACTACGTTAGAAGGAACAACAACTTATGGGTATGATTCCATTGGGCAATTGACTTTAGTTAATTTACATAATGGGCGGATTATTGAATATCAATATGATGGTGCTGGTAACAGAATTCAGGTTAAAGATAGCGGTGTAGAAACTGGTTACAATACTAACAATCTCAACCAATACACCAGTGTCGGAGCAGCAACTTTCACTTATGATACTGATGGCAATCTGATTACTAAGACTCAAGGCGCTAATACTTGGACTTACAGTTATGACAGTGAAAATCGGCTGATTGGTGCGGTAACGCCTGAAGGAAATTGGAGTTATGAATATGATGCTTTAGGAAATCGGATTGCGAGTATTCTTAATGGTCAACGGACTGAATATTTACTTGATCCAACTGGTTTGGGGGATGTAGTTGGTGAGTATGGTGGTAATGAAAATATCATTGCTCGTTATACGCATGGTTTAGGTTTAGTCAGTCGTGTTGATGGGACGAATGCAGCAAGTTATTATGATGCGGATGCGATTGGGTCTATTGTTGGGTTGACGGGTGGAGATGGCGATTATCTCAATCAGTACAGTTATTTACCTTTTGGTGAGGATTTAACTAAAGTTGAGACAGTTGCTAATCCCTTTGAATATGTGGGTCAATGGGGTGTGATCCGTGAAGGCAATGGTCTTGATTTTATGCGGGCGAGATTTTATGATCCGTCAACAGGCAAGTTTACAAGTCCTGATCCTTTCGGAATTGGTGGAGGAGATACTAATTTCTATCGCTACAGCATCAATAACCCGAATAGTTATATTGATGCATCAGGAAATTTTTTCTTTGTACCCTTCTTGATCGCAGCAGCTATCGGTGCAGGAAGTGGAGCAGTAAGTGGAGCAGTCACTGATGCTGCCATTCAGGGAGTTTCAATAGCTGCTGGAGTACAGGATAAGTTTGATTGGGGAAGTGTTGGCGAATCTGCTGCTTGGGGTGCAGCCTTTGGCGCAGTTAGTGGTGGTCTTGCTGGTGGTGTAGGACGTGGACTAGTAAAAGAAGCTGGTCAAGAATGGTCTCATGCAATTGCCAGAAAGTATGGGGCTGAACTGAGTCGAAGCGGAAAAACTATCAACGACCAAAAAAAATGGTTCATTCCCGAAGCACTAGTTGATGAGAAAAAGAGCCAACTTGGAAAAGTTATGGGCAATTTTCGTTCACCACAGAGACATGCTCTAAACGATCCAGATCGTCATCACTTTTTCCCAAAACCTTGGAAAGATAACAATCCATTGAATAACAAATGGAAACGGTTCATTGATAGAGTTCCTGATTGGGTGAAAGATGGTTTTGCTGCTGGTGGTTTTGGAGGAATTATAGGAAGCGCATTTTCAAGAATTATCCGCGCCATTGACCCGAACGACATCATCGGCCCCGCCGGCTTTGGCGAAGAAAAATGGATAACAGCCTCCTCCACCCTCCCCTACACCATCCGCTTTGAAAACCAAGCTACCGCCACAGCACCCGCCCAACAAGTCGTCATCACTCAACAACTAGACCCCGACCTCGACTTCCGCACCTACCGCGTCGGCGATTTCGGCTGGGGCGACCTCTTCTTTGACGTACCCGACAACCGCGCCTTCTACAACGATCGCCTAGACCTCACTGCCACCAAAGGCTACTATGTAGATGTCAGCGCAGGTATCGATATCACCACTGGTGAAGCCTTCTGGACAATTACCACCATCGACCCAGAAACCGGAGAAATCCCAGAAGATGCCCTAGCAGGTTTCCTACCCCCCAACAATGAAGATGGTGCTGGTGATGGCTTTGTCAACTACAGCATCCGCACCCGTCGAGATGTGCAAACAGGAGCAGTAATTGACGCTGAGGCGCGAATTGTCTTTAACACCGAAGAACCCATTGACACACCGCCCATCTTCAACACCATCGACGCAGGGACACCCAGCAGTACAATTAATGCACTACCAGCCACCACAGAAACCGCAGAATTTCTAGTAAATTGGTCAGGTAGCGATGACACCAACGGTTCAGCCCTAGCCAACTACACCATCTACGTCTCCGACAACGGTAGCCCCTTCACTCCCTGGCTAGAAAACACCACCCTCACCGAAGCCAGCTACATAGGCGAACCCGGTCACACTTACGCCTTCTACAGTGTCGCCCGTGACAACGCAGGCAATAGTCAAGCCGTTCCTAGCACTGCTCAAGCCACCATCCAAATTCTTGGTGCTAATGTTCCCCCTGTCCTGGCGCTGAATCAGGGTTTAACCCTCAATGAACAAGCTACAGGTGCGATCGCCAATACGCAACTGCAAGTCACAGATGTTGACAATAGCACCACCCAAGTTACTTACACCTTAACGGACATACCAGATAACGGCACACTTTTACGCAACAATTTGGCGTTAGCAATTAACGATACCTTCACCCAAGCAGACATCGATATTAACCTACTAAATTATACCCACAATGGCAGTGAAACCACTAACGACAGTTTCAGCTTTACCGTTGCCGATGGTGCAGGAGGTGCGGTTTCTAACACCACTTTCAACATTACCGTTAATCCAGTCAACGATACACCGATTTTGGGTGTGGCGATCGCAGACCAAACTGCCACAGAAGATACCGCCTTTACCTTCGCTATTCCAGAAAACACATTCTCGGACAGTGATGCAGGTGATAGCCTTACTTACACCGCAACATTACAGAACGGCGACGCATTACCAACTTGGCTAACCTTTGATGCCGCAACTCGCACATTTAGCGGTACTCCTGCGAATAACGATGTGGCTGCACTGAGCATTAAAGTTACTGCAACTGATAACTCAGCCTCAAATGTCGATGATATCTTCACCATAACAGTCGCCAATACTAATGATGCACCTATTTTGGGTGTGGCGATCGCTGATGTCAGAGCCACACAAGATACAGCCTTTAATTTGACCATTCCTGCCAATACATTCAACGACATTGATGTAGGCGACACACTCACCTACACCGCAACATTAGAAAATGGTAATGTATTACCAACTTGGCTGACCTTTAACCCAACTACCCGTACCTTTAGCGGCACACCAACCAACGCCAATGCAGGTACACTCAACATTACAATCAGAGCCGCCGACAGCAGTAACGCCAGCATCAGCGATACATTTGCACTGAATATTACCAATCTCATTAATAATATTGTCGGGACGGCAGCCAACAATACCCTGACTGGTACACCCAATAATGACAACATCCAAGGCTTAGGCGGCAATGACACCTTGTTTGGTTTAGCCGGAAACGACATCCTTGATGGTGGCACAGGTAATGATTCCTTAGATGGCGGTGTTGGCAATGACACAATGATTGGTGGTGTTGGCAACGATATTTACTATGTCGATAGCAGCAGCGACCAAATTACAGAACTGGCGAATGAGGGAACTGATACCGTCCGTACCAGTGTTACCTGGATACTGGGCGATAATTTAGAGAACCTAATTCTCACAGGTACTGATGCGATTAATGGTACTGGGAATAATTTGAAAAACAGCATCACTGGAAACATTGCTGATAACAACCTGTTTGGCGGTGATGAAAATGATACCCTCAAAGGTAATGCTGGGAATGACACTCTTGATGGTGGCGCAGGTAATGATTCCTTAGATGGCGGTGTTGGCAATGACACAATGATTGGCGGTGTTGGCAACGATACCTACTATGTCGATAACAGCAGCGACCAAATTACAGAACTGGCAAATGAGGGAACTGATACCGTCCGTACCAGTGTTACCTGGATACTGGGCGATAATTTAGAAAACCTAATTCTCACAGGTACTGATGCGATTAATGGTACTGGGAATAATTTGAAAAACAGCATCACTGGAAACGTTGCTGATAACAACCTGTTTGGCGGTGATGAAAATGATACCCTCAAAGGGAATGCCGGGAACGACACTCTTGATGGTGGCGCAGGGAACGATTCCTTAGATGGCGGTGTTGGCAATGACACAATGATTGGCGGTGTTGGCAACGATACCTACTATGTCGATAACAGCAGCGACCAAATTACAGAACTGGCAAATGAGGGAACTGATACCGTCCGTGCTAGCGTTAGTTGGACATTAGGCGACAACTTAGAAAATCTCATCCTTATAGGTAGCGATGCGATTAACGGTAGTGGTAATGCCTTGAAAAATACCATTACTGGTAACAGTGCCAATAATAACTTATTTGGCGGCGATGACAATGACAACCTCAATGGTGGTACTGGGGATGATACCCTTGATGGTGGTAATGGCAATGACACCCTTACTGGTGGTGCTGGTAATGATATACTTGTTGGCGGTACTGGTAGCGATCGCTTAACCGGTGGCACTGGCAATGATCGATTTGTCTTTGCTAGTTTGGGTGAAGGGGTTGATACCATTAACGACTTTAGCAGCACGGATGATGTCCTAGTAGTGCAAAATCTATTGACTAGCTTGAACTACACAGGTGCAAATCCGATTGGTGACGGTTACATCAGAGGTATAAAATCCGGGTCAAATACTCTTATGCAAATCGACACTGATGGTGTTGATGTCAGCGCAAATTTTAGCACCCTAGTCACACTTAACAACTTTAATGCTAATAATTTCAGTCAAAACAACTTGATTTTCTAATTGGGGCAGAAACTCCAGTAGATAAATTGGTGTTGTTGACACTCCCACGGCTAGAAGCGCGTGGGATTCTTGCTTCACCCAGTCAACTTGTCTAGAGGAGTTTCCCCACCTAGATAGAGGTTGTTCTGTCCACAAGCTTTAGATTCCGTATGCCCTACGGTACTTTTAAGTCCTTTCGCCAGTATTTGTCTAGCTGCATTGTGGTCACGGTGCATGACTGTTTTGCACTTATGGCATTTATGGGTACGAGTAGACAACGATTTTTTAACTCGTGTCCCACAAACAGAACAATTATGAAGTGCGATCGCCCTTGTGTAATTACGCCGCCACTAACTCTAAGTGCGGCTCATATTCCCGTAACCGTTCCCATTGTTGGGGGGTCATAATAGTAGATTCTGCCTCAACAGGGGTAAGGTTTTCACAAAGGGCGATCGCTTGGGAGCAACGCGCTCATAGTGAGATCGGGGTTTAGTTCTCAATTACACTTCTATATTCTCAACAAAATCTGATTTTTTAGTTGCGATGCCTAGGTTGGGCTACGCCTACGCATCCGGAAACAACCTATATACGTCGTAGGTTTCAGCACCTCACTGTTAGAGCGTTGGTTCCGTGTCGCAACTAGCTAGAAATACAACTAGAACCCATAGAATTTGAGCTGCTAGCTGTTAATTATAATTCCTATTTAGCTCTGATAGATTCTAGTCAATTTTTTCAATCATTAGTTCTTATGTACTAAATATATCCGTTTCTTTGTGGTATGACAGTTATAGGTGCGGAATGTGGGTTTTAGGTATGGGCAAACAGCCTGGTTGTAAAAAGAAGTTACAATGAATAAACTGCCCTTCAAGCGTGATAATTTCTTCCCTGCAAATAGACTTAAACTGCAACACTGAACACGACAGAGATGATAATGCTTCCAAAAATATAGAAATGGTCGGCATGGGGCATCGGCACGACCTTAAACGGACGGGGAGCGACCATAAGACTACTTCGGTAGCTAGTTGCTGTGATCCGTCAAGAATCACCGCACCTTTAGGTCAGTGAGTATGTCAAATTCGTATTGGATGGTGAACAATTATGAGTTCAAATCAGCAGTTTCTGCAAAATTTATACGAAGCCTTCAATAAAGGCGAGATTGAAACAATCATCTCGGTGATGCACCCGGACGTGAAATGGGCGAACGGGGTGGAAGGCGGTTTCGTTTATGGACGCGACGCGGTGCGCGAATACTGGACTAATCAATATAAGGTTATTCAAGTGCAGCTTGAAACCTTAAAATTCGAGACGGATGAAAACAATCGAAATGTCGTTACCGTTCATCAAATCGTCAGAGATTTGCAAGGCAATTTGCTCGCGGATGCAACAATTCAGCAAATCTTTACTATTGAGAATAGTTTGATTAGTCTTTATGAAATTGGCGAAACCCAAACAATCCAAGAGATGATTCAAAAGACAAGAACTCCCAGTCAACTACCCACCACTAATCGGAGTACCGATATAGTGGGGGCTTGAAAGAGCCTAATTGACCAGTCTAAGTGTTAAATCGCTCTGGGCCAAGCCACGTCGGGAGTCATAAAGGTAAAGGCGGCATCAATGTCTCGCGCGTTGAAGGCGGCGTAAGCTGCGTGCAGCAGCTCGATTTCTGGTGCAGGTTGATTTGGCATAAAGCAGATGGTTGAGGACAGTCAGCAGGGTCTAGCCATTGTAGATCCAGATCGAGGATTTTGAATCTCAAGTAACTAACAAAAAATGACAATAATTGTTAGGATTGACAGTAGATCTGTAGAGAAAACAGTTTCTCGCTTATTGCTTATGAACGTACATCTAGGTGAAACATTTGATAAGTTCGTCGCTGAACTCATTGCTAGTGGACTTTATCAATCGCAGAGTGAGATAATCCGCGAGGGGTTAAGACTACTTAAGGAACGAGAAGACATACGCAAACTCAGACTTGAAGAGTTGCGTCGTGAGGTTCAACTAGGAATAGATCAAATATCCCAAGGAGAATTTACTACTTACGCCTCGTCAAATCAACTGGCTGACGAAATTAAGGCGACTGGACGGCGGCGGCAAAAGAACCAGAACACAAGCACTCAAAAATGAAGCAGTTACGAGTTACTGATCAAGCAAAGACCGACCTAATTGATATCTGGCTTTACATCTCCCAAAATAATGAAAGTGCAGCAGATACCCTTATTGACAAAATTACAGGGAAATTTGATGAACTTTTGGCTAATCCTGGTATGGGCAGAGAGCGCATAGATATTGTACCGCTTGTCCGCAGTTTCCCAGTAAGTAATTATTTAATATTTTATCGACTCATTGAGCAAGGGATAGAAATCGTCAGAGTAATTCATGGAGCAAGAAACATCCCAAATCTCTTTGAGTAGGTACGCAACTTGTAAATTGAAAGGGTGGAATCATGAGTAAACCACCACCCCGTAAGCGTAACAAAGCCAACTCTGCCGCATCCAGTAATTCAGCGCGACCAGTAAACCCAGAAGATCCAGCTTCAGTAACCATTGATGTATCTGCTGTTGTAGTTCCTGAGTTGACTGAGGATGAACAACGCGATCGTTTAGCAGCATTATATTAAGCTTGTATAAACCTGATTTTTACTTGTGCAGAGATATTTTTAGCTTTAATATAAAATTAATTTATGTATTATTCAGTACAAATCTATATCACACAATCATCACTGTCACAAAAATAAGTTGCATTTTTGACAAGAAAATAATGCGCTTTCATCAAGAAACAAACAAAGTTTCAGAAGATGTCAAATTTTCAATAAGCAAACAAAATATATCTGTGCAAAAGATAAAGTTAATATGATGTTTATCGCATGACGTATAAGATATTACAAAAAGCAATGTATTTAAGATTGGGTAAAGAAGTTTACACGGACTAGAAAAGGTGATAAATAAATAGTCATGTGAAAAACAATACTGAATAAATCAATTCAAACGAGCTAATTTACCCGAATTTCGTCAATTATTGCTGATGAAATCTATAGGTAGCTTTTGACAAATTCATGAAATAGTTGCGTAAATTTTTCGGTCTTACTGCGAGAGATCGCCTACTTTTGATTTAAGGATTGTAAAGTATGTACGCTTAATCATTCAAATTGCATCCTCGCGTCTCTATTTCTGTGCGTCTCCGCGTCTTTTCGAGGCAAAGGATTATGCAACTTAAAAGCAGATTAGCTTACCTAATCTAGCGATCGCACATTCCCTTATAATCACTGAAATTTCTTTACCGTATACATTTACCATTTTCGGATAAGTCTAATGTTTAGAAAATACTTGCTTGTATTCTCGCTGGTCTTGATGATTTTATTTTCAGCCGGATCTGCCAGTGCAGTAGAGATGTCGAAAGAGGAAATTATTAAGACATTGGAAAGAAACAACTTGGAAAAGCTGGTCGAACTGGTCGACAAGGGCTATCTTGTCCTAGATGCGAAAAACACCACGGTTAATCAGATGAAGCTGATTAGAAAGGGACTGGTCACGTATGACAAGACCGCAGAAAATGCTGCCTACTGGTATAGGAGTATGATGATTCCGGAAGCGCAGCATCTGCTTGAAAACAGCTACAAGACTTTAAAATGGAACCAAAAAACATTCCTGGGTATCGCGCCCAGTTTTCCTTATGCTAGCTCATACCTCACCGCGAAGAACCCCGGCATTACCGTGGAATTCGGCACTGACGGCAATGGCTGGCTGTATCAGCAATGGAGTAAAGACAATACTTGTCAAATCAAGGCCGAAGGCGGTGGAACCTATGGACTAGGACTAACTGGTACAATCGCATCCTGCGATCAGAAGAAATTCCCATCTCCGGTTCTCGCGCTTGGCAGTATCTTTAGCGACTGGATGAATTCGTTTAAAGTGACCACCAAGGTGATTTGGGTTCTGCTGCCACGCTGACGATTCTGAAGTCTATCCCTTTTCTGTCACTCTCCGAAAACATTTGCCATTTCTGAATTCTAGAGCTTTTGTATAGCAAGCGATGTCTGTCTTGAAAAGTTGAGCCACTGCGTTGGACAGGTCTCCCGGCTTATAGCAAGTGGCGTCAAGTCGCTTCGCTCCAATTCGTAATTACTAATTCGTAATTCGTATTTAGGTTAACTTTCGTTGACACATATCTGTCTCAAGACTTAGATTTTTCCTAAAATTAATAGCCTGATAATTGCTACTCATACAAAAGGTACAACAAAGCGATGCCATATAAAATTCAACAAGTCACAGGCAATAGCCCTCTAGCAGTAGGCGAACGATACTGGGGAGAGGCTGAAATCATTAATTTTGGAGCCATGACAAGCTGTATTGCAATAATTGGTCAAAGACCAAGTGTTAACCGCGTTACAGGTGTTCATCTATCGATATTTAGCAATGATGGAACGCCTGTTTTTGACCCAGCGTCTAACGTCTTGGGTCAAGTGACCAATATTATGAGAAATGCAGTTAATTTGAGAGCGTGTTTAGGAAGAATAGATTTTTGGCAAGGAAACCAGTCACAACAAGTTCAAAGCTTCTTTATCCAATTGATGACTGAACTGGATATTCTTACGTGGGTACAACTTGCCGATGGAACATTAAATGCAAGGTTCAACAACCAGCAAAATACTATCCAATATCAACATAACAATGGTGCATGGATAACCCCGGATTTCTCACAAACAATAAAAAATCAATAGCAACCGTCTTCTCCTAAGAAACACATTCGGTAGCGTTGGAAATAGGGGTGTAGCTATTAGTCGCAAGTTAGCTGATGGTAGAGTTTTACGACATTTACATCAACAAAGGCAACATGTTTATTTAAGTGGTCTAAAATTTCCTGTTACTGTGTCTTGGTATTACTTAAAGCGTGACAACGTTGACATCCTCACCGACCTGAAGGTGCGGTGATTCCAAGAATTACTTCTTGGGCTTCCTCTTTCCACGACTCGGCTTACTTAAAGGAGTTTCCCCACTTAAGCAGAGGTCGATGTCTCCAGAGGCGTTAAGCGTTCCCGTGTGCCCCACGGTACGAAGTCCAAGCTCAAGTATGTTCCGAGCGGCGTTCCAGTCTCTATCTAATACAAACCCACAATGGTGGCATTTATGAGTTCTTGTACTCAAAGACTTCTTGACGACTTCCCCACAGTTAGAGCAGTTCTGGCTAGTGTAGTGAGGTGGAACAGCAATCGTCACCACGCCAAACACTTTGCCGAAATACTCCAACCAATCACGGAAAGCCGACCATGCCGCGTCACTTATAGACTTGGACAGTTTTCTATTCTTAACCATGTTCCGCACCATCAAATCCTCATAAGCAACCAAGTCGTTAGACTGGATAACGCATCTTGCCAATTTCACAGCAAAATCTTTACGCTGCCTACTTACTTTGAGGTGTTTTCTGCTCAAGCGATTTCGTCGCTTGATTCTATTCTTAGAACCCTTTTTAGTCTTAGACATTCGGCGTTGCAACCGTTTCAAAGACTTCTCGCTTTGGAGCAGGTGTCGGGGATTCTCAACGGTTTGACCATCAGAATCGGTGTAGAAATGAGCCAGACCAACATCCAACCCAGTAGTCTTACCCGTTGGCTCTCGTTTCTCAACTCGTTCAACATCAAGGCAAAACTGAGCATAATACCCATCAGCGCGGCGGACAACCCGAACTCGCTTAATTTGATTCAACTGGTAGAAGTGCAAATCACGGGTTCCCCACAACCGGAAACTTCCTGCTTTAAAACCATCGGTAAAGGTGATAATTTGCTTGTCATCCGAAAGCTTATAGCCTGTAGTTTTGTATTCCACAGAACCATGTGTTTGATGCTTCTTAAAGCGTGGGAAACCCTTCTTGGTTACATTCTTCTTGCAGTTGTCATAGAACCGAGTAATTGCCGACCAAGCCCGTTCAGCACTGGCTTGACGAGCCATCGAGTTGAGACTATTAGCAAAAGGGAAATCATGTGCCAGAACAGCGCAATAGGCGCTCAACTCATACTTTCCAATTCCCTTGTTATCCATCCAGTAGCGAAGACAAGAATTACGGATAAAACGAGCAGTCCGAATTGCTTCATCAAGCTTTTCGTATTGCTCATTACTACCCTTAAGTTTTGCCTCAAATACAAGCATGGTTACGCCTTTACATCTAGCGTAATTATATGATGAATATGAGCAATAATTATGAAAAAGCCGTCGTAGAACGACGGGGCTTTAGACCCAATTTTTCGGTAAAATAGGTGCATAAGTATCGGTTTGCGGTGCGGTTTCGTTTTGCAGCCATCCCTGTCCACATTCGGCTTTTGATTTGGAGCAGCTGGTGCTAATGCGTTGATCACGAGCAGCAGACTCGCCAACACGAACACCAGTCAACATTAAGAGCTTTTCGTGTGGAGCTAAATCAGTACGCAAAGTGTCCAGCGCCTTCATCATGGGGATAATTTTAATTTTACTGGTACACCAACGAAAAGTGTTGGATGGAGGGGGTACGCCACGGCCAAGAATGTAGACCAAGTAGCGATCATCCAAGGAAGCTTGCACAACTTGAGTATTGAAACAGCGATCGCGCAGTAGCCCCAACAACTTCATTGCATTGATGTACAGTGGTGGTAACTCCAAGCGGGTGTCAGCAAACAAGATATGTACATCTTGCGGCAACAGAGGAATCTGTTTTGTTTCTACCAGATGTGCGAGTAAGGTCAAAACGGTAGTACTATCTTTGCCTCCCGAATAGGCGCAAGCAATTTTAGTATAAATACCAGTACTCAAAAGGGATTTGAGGTTATTCTTGGTAATTTCAAAGGCTTCGGTGCGAGGCATGATGTTGGTATCAAAAAGCCCTAATTGTCTCATATAGAAACCCTCACCAAATCGGTATCAATCACCCAAGCTCGGCGATCGCCTGATGCAATCAATTTCCCATCACACTCGCACAATTCGGGAGAGGCCCATTCCACGGTGTAAGCCCAAAAATCGTCTATTTTGTGGATGCCTTGGACAATACGAAGTTTGCTGAAATCTCGATTGCAACGAAACACTACTCTTTCGCCCAACGTGAATACAGGCTTGTCTATGTTCGCTTGCAGTTGGCCCGTACCAATAAGTTGTGATGCTGAGGTATAAACCACTTCATCATTAAGGGCAACAGCGTAGTTCCATTCTTGCTGCAACCATTCTACCCCGCAGCAGTAGCCGAAGGATTTGGTGGTGGTGAGGTAAACTCTTTCCAATAGCCCAACAGCCAGAGGCGGGATTTCTTTGCCCCACGGTGGTGAAAGATACCAGCATTCTTCTAGGGTATGGATAAGTTGGGTCATACAATTGCCTCCTGATTTGACAATAGATTGAACAAATAATCAATTCGCTTCCATGCAACAGCTGCTTGCCGTGGTGAACAACTCAACCCATAAGCACGACGGGCATCGTAATTGCCTTTGATGCCTTTGGCTACTCCAACGGAAACCCCATCAGCCACCGCAAGAACGCCGGATTTATAGCTTCTGTCTTCATGAGACTCCCTAATGAGCGCAATCTGATTTCTAATTTGGTTTGACCAGGGGGTCGGCTGTTGACTGTGGAATAGGCCATTGGAGTGGGCAATAATAAAGATTCGTTCTCTTTGATGTGGGAGTCCGACGGACTGTGCAGAGATACAACTCCATTCCCCCACGTACCCGATTTGGTCAAGGTCTTGGATAATCTGGGCAAGTCCGCGATGGAGTAAACCTGTGGGGTTTTCGATGAGAGCGATCGCGGGTCTACATTGACCAATAATTCGGAATTGTTCTGCCCAAAGTCCTGATCTGTGGTCGAGTAGTCCAAGTCGATTTCCGGCGTTGCTTGTACCCTGGCAAGGCAGTCCTCCACAAATAATGTCGAATTGCCAAGAGCGGCAGTGGTAGCTTTGGATGTCTGAATGAATTGGGATGTCTGGCTGTTCATAACGCAGTGGTGATTGGGAGTAGGGAGATATTTCGACAAATCGCTGAACCTGGAACTTGTGGGATAAATCAGCACAAGCAATACCGTGATGGCATAGTCCGCCGATGCCAGAGAAAAGCGAGAGTACTGATTTCATGCGTTCGCCTCCAGTTTTTCTTCTGGTAGTTCCACAAGAGCATTGAATAGCCCCTGTCTGCCAATGATCTGAATCGGGGGCATGATTCGCCTGATCTTCTTAAATTTCCAGGCAAATCTACCAACAGTCCAATCTCCAGTATCAAGTTCAGTCTGGGGCTGTTGATCAATAAACGTTGGGGTCATGCGTATGCAGTCGGTCAAATCAACCAGAACCACTGCACAACCTTTAGGCAAATCATCCCATTCGAGCCAGTTGTCAGTTTCGGCTAGTTGAATTTGATACTTGTAGAAAATGTTGGCGTAAATCTGTTGTTGCTGTGCGCTGGTCTTTTTTGCAGCACAAATCAACAGTGGGCCTCTGTAGTTTGTAGCCCAGGAACGAGTTTCGTATTTCTTTAGTCTCATTGGGATGAGGGAAGCCCAGGGCTGATGCAGACTGATGGCTTTGATGGTTGTGGTAGTCATGCAGCAGATTCCTCGTTTGTATCGTCTAATGATGGGTATGGCAATCCAACTTCAGTAAACACAATTTCAGGGATTCCGTAGTAACGAGGACTTTTCTTAAAATCTCCGATATCTCCTGATTCAATCCCCTCGCAAAAATCAGAGTAAAGTTTGGTGTGTTTATATATGGCATCTACAAATCTGCTGCAATCTAAACAACAATAGCAGTCGGTAATTTCACCATCCCAAATACCAAATGAATACTCCATTTGTGTGCCAGGGGGGAATTTTTGAGCGCAACCCCAACAACAATGAGGCTTTCTAACTTTTCTGATTGATTGGCGAATTATTGTATACATTAGTTAGTTTCTCCGGAAAATAAGCTTATTCTTCCTCAGATGGTTCCGTCCCTAAACTTCTAGGTAAATCTTTGATTGATTTGCCAAACAAATGTGATATCCTGCTTCTACAATTTCTCCCTTGCGGAAAAAATAATCCTCTTCAATCGTGCTAGGTAAATCAATTAAAATTAATCCTTTCATATCTGTCCCTCGTTATATTTCATGCTTAATTGCTAGATGCGATGGTGATTTGGATTTATTTGTTGAAAGTTTTGCTTTTAAAGCTGCCATTTCAAAACGAATATGTGCTGGTGGAGGTACAGGTTCCGAATTCTCATTTATAGGTTCTGGCTGTGGGGCGCTTGATGTTTGTGGCAGAGCTTTAGCATCTTTGTCAGAACACTGGCAGTAGACAGTGATAAATTGTTTTTCCATGTGATTGCGGCGAAATTCTTCTGCCATTCCCACGGCACGTAATCCACCAACTGCTTGTAGGGCAACACGAGCGCGAGTTGAAATGTAAGCAATTCCTTTATAGTCTTGACTATTAGTAGAGGCCCTAAGAATTACTTGCCAATCTTGCAAAGCTCTCTTCTCTTTACCTCCATAAATAAATTCGACTAATTCACCAGCCGTAGGCATAAAACGAGAATGTAGCAAAGCATTTTTGACAGCAGCAAGAAATTCTTCACCCATCAGTTCGTCGTTTAAATACTCAAACCAAATTCCTTTAACCGTGTCGTCCAATTTCTTGTTGAAATGAGAATCCAACAGATTCATACCATAGTCAAAAATATTCTTTTCAATCATGACGCATTGTCCCCTAAAAAATGACCTTCATGACGCACGTCTTTGTCCGGGCTTTGTGCCCAAAATTGTCTCAATATTTCTTGTTTGGCTAGTTGAAAGTCTCGTTTCTCTTGGGACGGAACTTGCCCAACCAACTGTTCAACTTTAGCCCGTTGCTTTTCTCGTATCTGCTCGATGGTGGGAGTGCTCAGTGAAGAAGATGTTTCTTTTTGTGCAGATGGTCTAAAGTTACGGCGACGGTACAAAAACCTAAAGTGTCGTTTATCTTGAGAAGGCAGCGATCGCCATATTTCGGCATCCCATTCTGGCGGTATAAAATCACTCTCAGGAGGCAGGAGGGCTTGGACTTGGGTTTGTAATTCGGCGATCGCCTTGCCTTGTTCTTCAATTACTGTGTTCTGCTGTTGAAGTTTCTCTAAGAGTTGAGCAAGTAGTTCTAAGTTTTGCGGGGCTAACTCTGCTTGGCGGGTTTTAACAGCAAAGTAGTTTTGCGCTGTGGCTACTTCCGGTTTGCGTGGATCGCCATTCATGGAGACTAGATAACATGCATGTCGTGATAGTTTGTAGTCTGACAGCACTTCTCTAAATGCCTGAGACGTGCCAATTTGCGCCATTTGGACGACATCGACCAGATGGTGAGATGGATCTAAGCCAGAATTTAAAGCACTGACTTTTGCTCTTTCAACTGTGTCTTTAATTCTTTTCCACGTCTGATACCCCAAAAGCGTTAACAATTCTGTTGCTAACCAGTACTCACTACCTGAAACATCAATTCGCTTAATTTGATCAAAAGGGCTATCGGCGTTACGAGGGTCTTCCACGTTAGAAAATGAGCCAGGCTTTTTGGGGAAGTCATTAAGCTCCGTGATTGATCTATGGGGTGCGAAGCCTGGCTCATTTTCAGGGGACAATGCGTTACTTTCACTCTTAACAATCTTGTTCATTTTCCTGCGTCCATTAACATTCTGAACATTGGGTCTGTTGCGTAAAGTCTGGCGATGTCCGCCGTAGCTCCAGTACTTTCATTACCGTTGTCATCAATCACACTGAATCGTCCTTTGTCCATCGAGGGCGCTTTTCCTTCTACACGAGCACGATACTTGGCGTCATACTTCATGGCAGTGGCATGTTTATCGGCGTAATCAAGGATTTTGCCATTGGTCATCAAGTTGCTCAGGGAAAATTGCTTTTGTCGCCACCAACCATCCTCTTGTTCTCTCACCCATACCAAGGCATCAGCAAACATTTCAATAGCGATGTCTGGAAAGTCCTTGACGAGGTGTTTAATCTTCTTTATGTGCTCTGCATTAATTTGACGATGCTCGGTGAAATTAGAGGGCTTATTGGCGTTATAAGCTTCCAGGAATAAACAGCATATTTGCTCATCGGTAACTCTTTTTTCACTTCGAGTTGACTTGTTCGCTTGTTCATGATTATCGAACAACCCCGGAACTGTTGATCTACTTGAGGGGTTGTCTTTTTGATGCGAAGACTCTGATTGTGTTGTCAGCAAAGTGAGTTGTTGTGGTTTTGGATTTTGTGTTTCTGGTCTTAATGTCAGCGGTTCGGGTTTTAGTACTAGTGGTTCGGGTTTGAAAAAATCTTCTGACTCCACAGCGATTGATTCGGCTTGAGGGGTAGGGGAGTCTTCTTCTCTCTTTTTTTCTTCTTCTTTTTGGTTTTCTTTATATTGTTCTTCTATATATACAGGGGTTGATTGACCACCTCTGGTTGAACCACCTCCGGATAATCCACCCCTGGTTGAACCACCCCCTGAAAACAAGTCACTGGTTAATTCTGCTTGGGGTAAGGATTCACGGAAAGCGATACCTTCGGCACGCGAGTACGCGATCGCATCTTCGGTGTCTTTGAAAACGTGATATTCAAAATCAAATAGGCCCGATGAAGTGCGAATTTTCCGCCTGATTAGGTGATTATGAATCTCGGCATTTTTAAGAATTTTTCTTAACTTATCTCGACCGTAACCTAGAGAAATTTGAATATTAGTGAAATTGACTTCAAAGCCTTCATCATGTGATGTCATCCAGCAAATAAGTCTGAATGTACTATCATCAATTTCAGAATTACGAATGAGTGCGTTAGAAATTTGAGTATAATGCCCTCTGGGAGATTTTCCCGCTACTACCTTACTCATAAGCTATTGTTTCTCCTGTGCTAATCCAAAAAACTTCTTGTCAAAGAAAATAACTATTCAAAAGATTGTTTAAACTCATAAATTAAAGTCTCTCCACAAAGAGATTTATTTTGTAAGCAGTAAGTCCACTGCCTGTTGTTCGAGCCAATATTGCTTGCGTGACAGCATCCAAGTTTGGTATCAGACACTTATTTGATGGAAGTATTTTAGATTGACAGCAGGAGTGCTTTCTCTAGATTCCATACTACCATATTATTTATAGTATCGCGATAATTGCAGCAATAATATTTGGGGTATAATAGTCATAGTAGTATTGAGGTTATGCCAATGCGAAACAAAATCAAGCAATTTTTAGAGAGTCGAGGGCTGTCAGCTTATCGAATGATTCAAGATGCCAAAATTTCTGATACAACGGGGTATAAATTGGCGGCAGATTCTACTTACATTCCTTCCTCCAAGATTCTGGAAGCTCTGTGCGAAACCTATAGGATTCAACCAGGAGAGCTATTGGAGTGGTTTCCAGCAGAAGAAATGGGCAAAGATAGTTAAGGCTTTATCTATCTATCTATCTATCTATCTAGTCATCTGTCCTACCTAAGAGCGCTGAATTACGAGCGTTGCAACCGATAATGAAGACAGATACAATCTTTTACACCTTGTTTCAAAATCTCCCCAGTATTCTGTTTGAATTGTTGGAGCAAGAAGCTGCGGTTGCGACACATTATCAGTTCACTTCCGTAGAAATCAAAGAGCTTTCCCGCCGCTTAGATGGGTTATTCCTGCCCAAAGCTGAATTTCCACAAGATCCAATTTATTTTGTGGAAGTGCAGTTTCAGCGGGATGATGATATGTACTGGCGGTTAGTAACAGAGGCATTTTTATACCTGAATCAGTACAGACCTCAAAAATCATGGCAAGCTGTGGTGCTTTGGGGCAAACGCGGTTTTGATCCTGGTGTCCCTTCGGCTTATCAGACTTCCCTGGCACTCGGTCAAATTCAAATTGTGTATTTAGATGAGTTAGCTGATACATCGTCTGACTCCATTGGGCTGGGAATTGTTAAATTAGTTGTTGCTGCCGAGGGTGAAGCAGTAACAAAGGCAAAAAACTTAATTACTCAGGTGCAACAAACTCCTGAGCCAAGCCGGAGAAACCTTCTAGAATTAGTAGAAAGGATGTTAGTGTACAAGTTTGCAGATAAGAGCCGGCAGGAACTAGAGGCAATGTTTGGATTAACACAGTGGCAACAAACTCGGTTTTATCAAGAAGTCAAGGAAGAGACTGAATTAGAAACAAAGTTAGGAACAGTACCTCGGTTGTTGAAAGTAGGATTGAGCGTAGAACAAATAGCCGAGGCCTTGGAGTTAGATATTGAAACGGTGCAACAAGCTGTTCAAGAGCATAGTGAGCAGAAGTCTTAAAACTGTTAAGCATTTCTGCTAACTGTGCGTTTACAGTGTGGCGCAGAGATTTGCTTTTACTCGTTTACTAACAGCGGAAATTCTCTGATTCTTAGTTGTTCAGGAAACTCCTCAATATCCCCACCCTTCTTATCGCGGGTTTGAAATTGCTGTCCCCCAAATTTCGCATTTGCCCCCAACTGTTTGACGAATACTTTAGTGTTTGATTGTTGACATTGTTGGACAATTGAATTAATCCATTCGATGTGGCATGGTCTGGAATTTGGGCCAGACTCACCACCACAGATAACCCAGTTTGGGATTATTTTTAAGTCAATCTCTCCCAACAATGGCTCACAGGATAAAAACCGAACTACTGCGGGAATTTGTAACAGAATTGGGATACGTTTGTCTGCCGTCTGTTGATTCTCAGTTGACGTTCCCACCCAAATATTTGAGGGCAATTTATCCAGCCCACGACGAGAAAGCCATTCATCCATGCTGGACAACATAATTTCTGGACGCTTAGTGAGGATTTGAAATGTTTGCTTGGGAGCTGCGAACATTCCATCTAACATTTCGTGCTGCCAATGGCGCGGAACCCACTCGCCAAAAACATCTGTCATAGAAGCAACGAAATGATTCTTACTTTTTCTTTGAAATCCCCACCTGCGAATAGTTTCTGTATCTAATTCTAATTCTGGTGCAAGCCCTGAATAGGGTAACTTGTTACCACCGAAGAAAGAATTTTGATTCAGCTTTTCGCTATAGCAATTTTTGCACCCCTCTGAAACTTTATGACACCACCAACCGCCTCCTTTGACGCGAATGATATTATCAGTTTGGTCAGTCCACTCAATGTTTGTTGACATAATTATTTCCTCACCTACCTAGACAGAAAACGGCTACGGGAGCTAATTAATGAAAGTTGTGCAGCTACCTTGCTTCCCTGGTCTAATGTCCCAGATAGCATCACAAGTTTGTCTACCGGAACGTCTAACCAGTTTTCCATTTTTCTCTACATAGGTTTGGGATGCTGGTACACCGTTAATTAGATAATCTACCCGCCCCACTATTGGGTAAATATGGTGAATGTGCGCGTTTAGTTTACTAAATGCTCTAGATCGGCTTTTGGCTTGGAAAATATCCGATGGCATTAGAAATAGCAACCGCGCGTCTGGATTAGTGAAGTTGAGCATCTGCAAGGAGCGATCAATAAATTCCATGCACTTGGTGAAAGGAGGATTGGTGATCACTAGGTCGAGATCTGTGCGTGGTTCTATCTCTGAATGCAAGAAATCACTAACGAGCCAAGTGCAATCTGGAGCGTTGCATCGTCCTTTCTCGACTCTAGAATCATTGATATCCATGCAAAGGATATTTCGCATGTAGGGATAGAGGATATATTTGACAATTTGCCCACTACCGGCACAAGGTTCGAGAATATATTCGTCACTTATTGATACTAGTTGAGCCATGAAGAGTGCAATTTTCTCAGGTGTCTCCCAATCGTCATTTGTCCAGTTTTGAAGTTCTAGCTGTTGTTTGTCGAACAATAGTGTGTTATTCATTGGAACGCAATCTATAAAACCAGGGTGGGTCGATGACGATGCACTGGTATTTTCCGGTGAGTGTTGTTAGTCGCATTCACCCCTCCAATCAGCAGCCCACATAAAAGGGATTCCCGCACCAGCAGCGCAAGCTTGATCTTCAGCGCGATCGCCGACAAACAAACTTTCTTTTCTATCGACTTTTAAAGACATTTCAGCAATTGCTATTTCAACCATTCCGCAGTTAGGTTTGCGGCATTGTCCTTGCCACCTTTTTAAATCGTTTTCTTCAAAATTGATGGCGTCATTCGTTACGCCGCCATCGACACAAGTCAGCTTGTAACATTGTCTGCCATCAAAATCTGGACAGAAATATATCTCTAATAGTTGAGGCAACAACTGTATCGTGTATTGCTGTTCTGCGATCGCATCCTCTAAACTTTTCTTCCCTGCGGCCACACCACCTTGATTGGTAATACCAATTAATACGTGATTGGGATAACGAGCGATCGCTTCTGCTACGCCAGGAATGATTTCTTGGTCTAGTGGCTTATTGATAAATGTTGCGCCACTTTTAGGCTGGCGGGCGGTTCCGTCGAGGTCGAGAAAAAGGATTTTATTCATTTTCTTTCTCCAATTTATCTAGATTTAGTTCAATGTCATGACCTCGGAATTTTAACCAAGCCAAAACTGTTACTAATGCTATAGAGTGTGAAAATACGCGCTTAACAAATGTTGTAGTTCGTACAGGATTTTTTTCATCAGAGAAAGAGCAACCCATACATTCACTGTCGCGCACCCAATTGATTACAATATTGCGATGATCGCATTCCTTTAACAGTAGTTGTGTGTGTGACCAGTCATTAGAAAAATCAGGTACATAGCCATAATTGTCAAACCAACATTCTGCATCAAAATCTTCGTCTGTAGCATTATCATCAGGTGCAAATAATTGAATTTTAACAGCATGGTAATCACCGCTATATTGCCATTGTGCGCCAGGAGTGAATTGGCTACACTCCTGTTCAAATCCCGTTTCTTTCCATCCCAAGCTTTGAGCTACAAGCACATTTAATTCTTGGAATGAATTAATTGCTACTTTTGTTATAACTGTCATGCCTCATCCTCACTTTGAGTTTTGATAATCTTGGCGCTAATTGATTCAAAATCAGCTTGAAAAATATTCATGTCGAACTGCATTTCACCACTGTTGTAAAGATCAACAATGTGCTGCCTGATTTCTGGCTCTGATAACCCATCTGGAATATCAATGTGGGCTTCAGATGTGACTTTTTCGACTACTGTGATCACGGCTTTCATTTGCCTTAAACTCCAAATTCAAAAACCTTTTTTCCATCAACTTCTACAGGATTAATATTGATTAATCCGCCGCCTGCATAATTGCAGGGAATCTTGCGTTTATCTTTGTCGTCAAAAGCTTTTTTATGAACTGGAAGCCATCGCCCCACACAAGAAAATCCTACGGCAGAAGATGGAGCGCCTGTTTTTTTGTAGTCTTCAACAGAAGCAATGTGTCCGCAGGATGGACACTTGAATTTCCATTGCATTGTGTCTTTTCCAAATAGTGTTTGTCCATGAGTTAGCCACTGTTCTTTATTCATATTTAGTCCTCCTCATTTTATTGCGATCACAGTTGCTCGATTGTCTGGAAATTTGGTCATACCCGATGCCCGATGACTAATGCCCTGTTTGTCCGATGACCAATGACCAATGACCGATGACCAATGTCCTCAAGCGGTAACTAAAGATTTTCTACTGAATGCCCCCGCCTGTTTTAGCGCTGCACTAGGGCTTGGATGTGCGAAAAACTCTTCCACAGCTTTGGTCAACCCTGCGGCGACAACTGGGTCATGGCAAGGATAAACATAAACATCCTGCTGAGTACCGTTAACCAGACGATTTTCCTGACGTGAACCTAACTGCGGGTAAAATGTGCGAACCCATGTTCCAAGGTGGACGCGATAGTGAGGGCCACTCAGGGGGACTTTCTTTCCCAGTTCGCTTTCTGCAAAGTTGACCACGCCCAGCCAACATTCTTTACTGGGTTGTAGCGCTTGTCTATTGTGGTCAGCAAACAGGTTGACGGCGTAATCCGTCATTTGCTGTTCCATGTATGGATTGAGCCTGCCCCCTGTTAATTTGGCTAAAGTTGTCATAGCTTCCACCAGTGTTTTTAATCGCTGCTCGACTGGGGGAAGGGCAGGGGTGGGAGCTTGTTCTGACTGTTGCGTTGGGTTTTCTTGTGGGGTCTTTGTCCAGCCTAAAGCATCCTGCATCCATGCACGAACACCAATAGTCCCAAATGCCTGGCAGACTAACTTAGCTTGTTTAGTGCAGTACCGACCAGCTTCATAAGCATAGTAATGAAGGATGATACCGATTGCGATGTCTGGGATACCTTCAGTTCTCCATCTGTCTAGGTTCGCGGCATTAAAACCTTGCTGCATAAGAATTTGAGCTAGTTTCGATGGCTCCAGGTTCGCGCTTTCTAATGCTTTCCCAATAGCTTTGTCGCTGACTTGGGCCAACCTAGCTGTGGCTTTCATGCTAGCTTTGCCTTTGCCTGACGCGTCTACTTCAATCTCTTCCCTAATCTGCTCAAGGATTTGGGTTATCTCAATTTGTGACATAATTTTGTTTGTTCCAAGTTCTTTAAATACGGTTTCAATCAGCAGTCTCGACTAACCAGGGGAATCTGTTCTTATCTGGGTGAACAGCTTCAAAACAGATAAATTCTTGGTCATTATGATCTAAATGAAGGAATAGGCGAATTTTGTCAGGGTCTTTCCTGAAAGTGCTTTTCCCTTGCCAACAGTTATCTCCAGATTTCTCCCAGCTACAAGATTCCGCATAAATGTCTGCGCTGAATGTCATTGGCGCATAACCTTCAACTGTGGCGACTGAAGTAGGAATCTTCTGCTCGTCCTCGCTCACCAAGGAAAGTTCGTATGCAGGTTGCATTTGAACAAGGCTGACAAAATACTTAATGATTTCTGGCACTGCTTGCTTAAGAATGATGCGATCGCTCTCCAAGGTGATTAGCTGATCATCTACCGTTGGGTATGAGAACAAGCGATCGCGTACCGAAATATTTTTCGTCTTCACTCCAGAAATACCCAGGCGTTGCTGAAGCTCTTGAATGTTGTCTCTAATGCTGTGGTAGATAAAAAGGTCAGCGCCAAAGTTAGAACCAAACATCTTGCCCATTTTGTCGTAGAATTTTGCCCCTTCGTGTACTTCATCATCAGCATCCAGACACCAGCCTTTGGGGTCTGCCATGATGCGGTGAACGATTTCTTCGTCTTCGGCATCACCGTTTCCAAGTCCGGCAAGCGCTAAGTAAACTTGTCTATCTAACAGTGAAGGGTAAATGAACTTGTGGCGTTTGGGGTATCTCAGTCTAAGGCAGTCTTGCAGCAGTGAAGATAAACCTTCTGTGCTGAATAAGTTGGGATTGTCTTGGAGGAGTAACTGGAAAACTGGTAAATTAGACATACTATTTCTTTGCTAAAAGATTAGTCTGGGCGATTGTTCTTCTTGGCAGGAGGCGATCGCTTTTAACTTAGTCCAAGAGTAAATATGTCAATAAAGTTTTCTAGTGACTCAAATAAAGATGGCGTGGTATTCATAACTGTATAACCTCGTACATAACTAAGAAATTATGTTAGCACAAGTTAGTACGTCGTGATCTATAAAAAAACAAAACCCACCTAATGATCGGCGGGTTTGTCCTTGATAACAGTGTTAATAATGTGATCACGCCATTGCCTGAGAGTGGTGTTCTCCTCTCTCAGGCGACTAATTCCCCCAGGCATTCCTCTACAAGAGACTCAAGTCTTTGAACTCTTTGCTCAATCTGGGCTACATCGTGGTTATTTTCCGAATTTTCTGTCTCTACATATTCTTTAATAAAGTTTAAAAGTACATCTGTAACAGTTTTGCCCTGCGCTTCGACTTTAGACCGAAAAGCTGTTCGTATCTCCTCTTCAATGCGAATCGTTAGACGAGATTCAATAGCCATAGACAATCTCCTTTTATTTTAGGTTATCACAAGCCGTTAGTACGATTTATTCTACCAGGAAATATATTGGACTGGGGTTTTGTACTAACTTTATTGACAAATGTACTAACTTGTACTAACATAGTAATCATAAGGGAGGAAACAAGCGCCAGCCTCCCAGCTAAATATAGAGGTGCTTCAGCAATCTGAACCTTGACAGCATAATCCAAAGTGACTGCTTGATGAGTAACCGAGGCACTGGCGCAACCAGAGAAGGTGAGGGGTACACAGCCGGGAAATGGATTGGCGCTTAATAAAAAATTACCAGCAGGACGATGGTTGGTTCTGAAGCCACACACGTCGCCTGACACGCTGTGTATCCTGCTTGGGAAGCTCCTGGTCACTGGCATAGGAGCAATTTAAGAAAAGCTGCGCTTAAATTTTTTGAGAGAGCGTTGTGCAGGCACAGCGTCATTTCGTGCAAATTAAAAGACGATCGCCTGCCCTGAGAAAGTATGCGATCGCCAATTTATCAAATTAAACAGGAGGAAACCATGTTTTCAGTGAAATTTCCAACCAAAGCTTTTCATGAAGATGTTTTTGGTTTTAGCGTAATCGCAGAAGAAGAGTTCATTCTTGAACTAAATCTATCTTCTTTAGATCCACTTCAGAGATATGCCGATGAAAAGAAGCTTTCTTTGGCTTTGAAAATTTCAAATCATTTAAAATATTACTACGAGAATACAATGGATTCTATGGCATTAGTAAATGCCATAGATGCATTAGATGAGTTCTTGGATCAATGTGTTGAAAGAAAAAAGTTAGAAGAAATTTCACCTTCTCTGAATAACAAAGAATTTGATGATTCTTTGGAAAATGGCGATTACGCCGTTGAGATAAAAGGTACAAACAACCTCTCTTACATTTCTGTTGCAACATTTCACCAAGTTCCAGTTTACTTAGATTATTCTTGGCTAGGGCGACATCTAATTTCTATTCCCTTCCATTGGACTGGAAAGTCAGGCTTTTCTACAATACATTTTGATGATTCGGAAATCATCAGAATCATTGAAAAAGAGCCAAGTCTGGAGGGAACTAGCTTGGTTGGCTACCAGCTTGAAAGAATTCTTGCAAGTAAGGCTACTTTATCTAGTGGCACATATAAAGAATTACCATTAAAGCGTGATGCTGCTTTTTGAAAGTTGAGTTTGAGCAGCAGCAGCCCCGCGCTCTACCCGAAGGGTGAGCGTCGGGAAGAATGCGAGCGAGTGCAGGAGAGTCCCTTGACCTCGTTTCGCATTGGTCAGGGGACAGCGACAAAACGAGCAAATATCTCACCATACCGCGAATGACCGAAAAACAAATAAAAACACTTACAGAAATCATGGCGCGACCATTGCCAGACATCACACCTGAGCAAGAACGCGAGTTAGCAGAACTAGAAGAATTGATGTCCAAGCCGCCCACGCAAGACCCGCGAAAAAAGACACTTACTGAAATAATGGCGCGTCCCTTGCCAGACATCACACCTGAGCAAGAACGCGAATTAGCCGAACTAGAACAGTTCTTTGAGGAGTTTTTTGGGCGTAAATCGTAAGGCTGCGCCAAATCTAAATTGAGAACTTTCTACCTAAAGCTTATGGATTACAGGGAATTCAAGCAAAAAATAGAAGCGCAAAAGACCGCAAACGAAGAGTTCAACAACAAATGCGAGTCCGTGATCGCACAGATCACGGCCACGGTTGGTCGGATAGACAATTTGGATCAAAAAATCGAGTCCGCGGCGCACATCAAAAGGTGATTGCCTTTTGCCATATCAACAATTAACAAAAGCTGCGCTTAATTCTTTGAGAGAGCGTTGTGCCTGCACAGCGTCATTTCGTGCAAATTAAAAGACGATCGTATACTTTCCAGGTGGGCGATCGCCTTTATTCCGCATAATGGAAACTACAATTATGCCAAGGGATCTTTTGGCATCTCGCATCATTGGCGCTTATGGATAGACGGGATATTAATGTATTTAGAAGGAGAACACATCTATGACTACACAATGGGAAATAAATCTAATTCCTGGGTTGTTCCGCAGAGCTTGCGGCGGCGATGAGGAAGCTGCCATTTGGCTAAAAGAGATTGAAGCAGAAATAGGTAAGGAAGCTGTCAAACAAGCGATCCTCAACACCCACGAATAATTTCAACACACGGCTATCGTCATGAAAACCTTCCCAATCCCAAAAGGAGTATTTATTGTCTACATTTCCATCTGCTTGGGTACTCTTTCAATGTCAATGTTAATCCCTGCTGTAATTCAAATTATGCAGCAGCAAAGTAAATAATTTAAGCAGTCAGGAGATCAAGATAAGCGATCGCCTGACTACAAAAAAAACATGAAAAAGAAAAAAGTGTCGCACAGATCGCTTAAAGGAATTTTGTCATGGCTACATACTTTGGATTTGCGGTTGCCGACTCAATGTTTCCGCTTTATGCGGTGATCAAAAAGCAGCCCTTTAATGTTGAAAATAAGGCAGAGCTAGAAGCAGCAGTTTCAGTCTGTAATGGTTCTCACACGGCAACTGTAGAGGTTGCAAATTCTAGATTTAAATTGGATATCAAAATTCCTATTAAGCCGCCTATTGTCTCTCTTGGGATTGGTGATTCTATCATTGTTATGGGCGTTCGGGGGCTTCCTCGTTTAGAGGATCGCCGTCACTACACAAAAGAGGAAGTGGATTCTGCCACTTTTGTATTTAGCAAATACACTGTAGTTGACGAGCTTTGAGCCTTAAATATGAGGCTGGCGCAAATTAAAAGGCGATCGCAGACTTTAGACGGTGCAGCGATCGCCTTTATTACCCAACTAAGGTTTAAACATCATGCCACTTCCCAAGAATGTTCAGCTTGCCATCATTTAGCACAAGCTAATAGAGATGGCGAGAAATTTATTTGTGAAGACTGTGGTCATATCGACCATGCTGATACTCAAGCTTCTCGTACAATTTTGCGTAGAGCTAATTTCAAGTTCGTCACTAAAGACGTAAAAAAGCTACCTGCGGACTGCGGGAAAGTTACGCTTGTCAGACATGATTCCGCCATTCGTGGCAAACGGGATCAGGGCAAGAACCGTACATCTAAGGTAATACCTGAAAAGCGGATATTATTTGAGCAGTTGTCTTTACAATTGTTTGATTAAGAATCCCCTCGGCTTTAGCCAGGGGAGTGTCAAATTCTGTTCCCTGTTCCCTTTGTTTGTAAAATTTCCAACCAAAGCTTTTCAGAGCCAGGAGTTCCGATGAAGAAATATAAAAAGTTACTCAAACACTTTAGGATTAGTTCATATTCACTATTACTCTGGCTTCTCCTTTTCATTTTATTAGGTGTACTAAATCCTAATTTTTACGAAAATAATAAAATTTGGATCAACTTTTCAGGTATTGCTATTACCATTTACGGAATAATAAGCTCACGGAATATCATCCGTTATCAAAAGGAAGTCCTTGTCCGTTATCAGAAGGAAGTCCTTGCTCGTCATAAAGAATATGACGAGCAATAAGCGCAATTAACAAAAGCTGCGCTTGAAATTTTTGAGAGAGCGTTGTGCCTGCACAGCGTCATTTCGTGCAAATCAAAAGGCGATCGCTGCCCTAGGAAAGTATGCGATCGCCTTTATCAAATGCGAGAAGTACAATTTTGACCTACTCGACGATGGTATTTACTACCACGATCAGAAGCTTGGGGGAGTGGGCTGTACCGACGGCAGATGGTGGTTGACATACCTCCTCGTCCTGAAGGAGCGAGGATTCCTTGACACTTCACTGGGATGCGCCACTAAGTGGTCTTATCGTCCCTCCATGTCCGTTTATAGTCTCCCAATGCCCTATGGCGACTTGTTTCTATTGTAGCAGCAAAAGCCGTCCTAGAAGGACGGGGCTTGTATCCCATTATTTTGGTCAGAACATCAACAAAGAGTCACACGGGACTCTTTGATGGATGCGGTGTGGTCGTTGTCGATGGGTCAGTTTATGTCTTGCGAAGACTTGTTAGACCGGCCATTTGAGACCCTAACGGTTGAAGAATGGCGGAGGCTGTTGAAATATCAGCCAGAGCCAGAAAGTCGGGAGTTAGTAATGGTGTAATTGTTCAAAATTCTAAAACTTTTCAAAAGGAGTATTTCATGAAGTATAAAGATGCCAGGAAAGATATTTCCGAATCAGCTACAGGGGTATCTGTATTCATAGGTGATTTGTCTAGCGAAGAGCGGGCTTCTTTCAGAGAAGCGGCTCATGCAAGCAACAAGTTAAAAGAGAGCGAAATCCGCTCTCCCCACAACGGGCAATCCGAAGCAGGGAAAGAAACTCTAACTTTGTGGTTTTAGCTATTTCGCTTTGATGCTACCGAATCAATATTGAGTGAAAGGTGGGCATCAAAACCCACCTTTCATCATAACTGTTTGCTTATTTCAATTAAAAACGCAGATTTATTGAGGGGCAATAATCATGCAACCAACAATCACTCTTCCACGAGGCTGGGGAATACCTAGATTTGCGCTAGGACAACGTACAAAACACGGTAAAATCATTGGCATCGAGTGCTGCAATGGTTCGTGGAACTATGCGCTAGAAATTAATGATTACGAATTAGAATACATTCTGGAAAATCAGATTCAGCCATTATCGCATCAAGAATTAGAGACAGAAATCCTGGCAGAAATTGATGAGCATTTGATGCAAGTAGCGATTCTTCAAGAAGAATTAGGAGCCGACTTAGAAATCAGAACTCAGTTTGCGAAAGTAAATCGAAGGATTACAAAAACTGCTACCACGAATCGCAGCACATCGAGGCTAACAGCAGTCCAGAGAGAAAAAGTTGCGTAACCCTCGCAATTCTTAAAAGCGAGAAAGCCTCCTTGCATTCAGGATAAATCAAATGTCAATCAATTTAATTAGAGTCTACGACACGACGCTATTAAGCTCCTCAAAAGTATACCAAGTTGATGGTATCTTTTATCGATACTTGGGTGATTCAGGCACTATCCAACATCCACAGTTTCTATTTTCACCTCTGCCAAATCAAAAGAAAAAAGCTAGTTTAAGACTGAATCGCAACAAAATCATAACTCGTTGCTATGAAGTTGAAGGGATGATTTATAGCAAACCCACGGTGCAGGATAATTCACAACAGCTTCAACTATTTTGAAATGAAAACCAAACGCCAAAACATCAACCTCAATTCCCCCAGTTTAATAGTAGACAATACCTTCACTTGGAAAGGGCAAGGACAAGAATTTGAGCGCATATATCCTCGGATTTGGGACAGCAAATGTCGGCTGAGAATTTACAAATCTTATTCAATGCCTAATATTGTTATTTGTTCAGATCTTGATGAACGAGATACGGGTACAAGCATTACTAATTCTGTCGAGAATCTTGCTACTTTAGTATGGCAGAAGTACAGCTACAAGCAACTAAATCCTAACTCAGGATATGTGGGTGGTCAGTTCATTTTTATTGAGCACTATCCTTGCGACAGAAATGACGAAGAAGAAACTTTTGCCTTAGTTCAATTCAACTGGGATACAGAGAGATTTCAAGAACCTCGCTGGAGTCCGTTAACTCCAGCAGTTGTACTGGCTTTGATTAATTAGCCGACTTATTCAGATGATCGGGCGATCGCTTGACGGGAGCATCTGTTGCACCATCTCTACTGATAATCCAGTGATTCGTGCGATCGCGTCGATACTCATGCCCTCAGCCAATAAGTTGACAGCGATTTCACGGGCTTTTTTATTGCTCCCTTCTTCCTCACCTTCGGATAAAATCGATTGATAAATGACTGATTCTTGCATGATATCTCTCCGCAACAGACGTTGAATTACCTCTTGGTTCAATACTAACCCAGCTAGAATTGCTGTTGATGCTGTGAGATTACTTTGTGTTCGTCTAAGAGATAGGTTCTCCCAGTAGCCAACTAGCAAAATCAGTTGAGAATGATTCAGCGATGAACTTGCATATATTGTCAAACATGCAGAAATTGTATCATCAGTGGTTGGCTAATTGTTAACAGTAGAACGCTTTTTTGTTGTGATAATCGTTAGTGATCAATCGGGATAAATCAATTCAAGAAGGAGTAAAACTATGGCAAAGGTAATTGTTAGTTCTTGGGAATCAGAGGGGTATGGACACCATTCTTATATTGATGAGCAAATACATCCTCAATACCTAAAAATAAGAAAAATATGTGAACAGTTAGGAATTGATATTCCAGAAATGGACACACAGGTTACATCTCTTTGCACAAGGACAAAGATTATTGCGGATGAATCTGTACTGGATTGCGTAGAGCCAATTTATCATAGTGATGGAGACGGATTTACGCTCCAACGAAAGTGTGTATCAGAGTTTTGAGGATTTTTTGAAAGGTATTAGCTATTAATGATAAACTTGGCTATCTCTAGTAATAATAGTCAAGTTTATCAACTACAATTAATTTATTATTGTGAGTTAAATTATGCACAATCAAGCTACATACTATCCACCAGATTTGGAAAAAATTGCTGATAAAATCAAAAAGCTATTTTCCCTTTCTCAATCTCCTAATGAATCGGAGGCACTTGCGGCTTTTTCTAAAGCCCAAGAGTTGCTAACTCGCCATAATTTATCAATGGCAGATTTGGTTGATTTTACACCCCAAGAGGTGGAAGAACAAATCATTAGTGAATCTCAAAGGTCAAGCTCGTGGAAGGGGATTTTGCTCAACGCAGTTTCTAAAGCCAACTACTGTCTTTTATTTAATCGCAAAACCCGTCACGGAATCCAGCAGATAGTACTGGGACGACCCGTTAATACTCACTCTGCTCGGATGCAGTTCGAGTACTTGGTTCAAGCAGTTGACCGTCTAGCGAAACAATTGGACGGCGACCGTACCTTTAGAAATGCCTTCAAGTTAGGCGCTGCACACCGACTTTATACCAGAATTTTAGAAGGGATAGAAAAACAAAAGCGCGAAGGGATGGCAGGGTCGGAAAATTCAGCAGCAGTTTCAGCCATAGTAATGCGATCGCTCTATGAAAAACTAGATGCAGAGTTGAGAGCATATTCGGAAAAATTGAATCTGACAACTCGCAGTCAAAGGGCTACTTGCAGATCAGAAGATGGATTTATTGCTGGACAATCAGCAGGAGATAGAGTTTCGCTCAACAAGCAGGTTGGTCAACAGAATCAACGTTACTTGCCATAAATTTTTCACTTAGGTTCATTTGAGACTTTAATAACCAGTTTTCCCTTTTTATTACCGTCGAAAAGTTTTAGGATCGCCTTGGGTGCATTTTCCAAGCCTTCGACAATCTCAAGAGCATATTTAATTTTCCCCTGGTTTAGCCACTTTCCAATCTCCGCTATCGCTTCTTGAAAGCGGGGAATATAATCCAAGATGATAAATCCCTGGATGAGAGCGCGTTTCATGAGAATTTGGCTGTAATTATATGGGCCAGGAACAGGCTTTGAAGCGTTATAAGTTGAGATTAAACCGCATAAAGGCAGGCGGGCGTGCAGATTAATTTTAGTTAGGACGGCATCAAGAATTATTCCGCCAACATTGTCAAAATACACATCGATTCCATTGGGACAAGCTTGAGCTAATGCTTTTTCTAAATCTCCAGTTTTATAGTTAATTGCTGCATCAAAGCCAAGTTCTTCTGTAAGCCAACGACACTTTTCATCACTGCCAGTTATACCAACTACCCGACAACCCTTAATCTTGGCAATTTGTCCAACAAGGGAACCAACTGCTCCAGATGCGGCTGAAACGACCACAGTTTCTCCAGCTTTTGGCTGTCCTATATCTAATAACCCAAAATAAGCTGTAAAACCAGTAGCTCCCAGTGGCCCGGTAAATGCGTTGAGCGGACAAGGTAGAGGATCAGGTAATCGCGTGATTGAAAAGCCACTGTTTCCAAGGGCGATCGCGTAATCTTGCCAACCTAGCATCCCAGAAACCAAATCTCCCTTTTTAAAATTAGGATTTTTAGACTCTTCAACGACACCTATAATACCGCCACGCATAACTTCCCCAATTTCAACAGGAGGCATATACTGTTCTATATCGCTCATCCAGATCCGATTGGTAGGATCTAGTGACAGATATATAGTACGTACCAGCACCTCATCATCTTTTGGGCTGGGGATTGGCTGTTCTCGGTACTCAAAATCGCTTTCTTTAATATCACCAACGGGACGAGCAGCTAATAGGAACTGTCGATTTATCGCTCTAGTCATAAATTTTTGTTGGGTGTGACTGAGAGTTGGTCAGAGTCAACACAGACTTCCTTGGGTTTTCCTGGGTCTTCTAGCATTATTTTACTTTAGCATCCCAATCAACCAGCGCCCCATCCACACAAGCAATCCCCCACTGCGGAAACTTTGCCAGCAATTTCTTGATCACAATCTGCAAAGCAGGATCATCATTCCAACATTCCGCCAGAAACTCTTTTGCAGGTTTTTCCCCCAGCATCCCTGTCAGCTTCAGCTTCTCTATACGCTGAGGTCGCATTTTTGACCGAGCAGTGATGCCTTCGGCGGTAAACAACGCCTCACTTGACCATTTATTATCTTGGGCAATGGGCGCGGCGGAATATGTACCTTCACAATCAGTTCTCGGCTTCTCACTCGGAACTGATTTTTCAGCTATCAGCGAAGTGAGTTGACTTTGTTGAGCTTGGCTTTCAGATTTGGTTGAGCATTTTTCATTTTGAGCAACAGGCGCGGCGGGAATTGTGTCTTCTTGAAGGTCTCTCACTTTATTGCCAAAGAAAGAGTTTTCACTCGACAACGTTCGCGCAGCGTCTCGTAGAGAAGCGGGTTGACTTTGTACAGCATTTACAAGCGTTAGCGTCGTGCAGTCCGTTGCCACAGGCAAGTCAACTTCAATCTCTGACACGCTTTGAGAAACTGGAGGCGATGCGCCCCTAAAAGGCGCAATCGCCGTCTCCTCCAAAAGCAAATCTGCGTTTTGTGTGTCAGAGAAACACCTCACGATCTCTTTTGAAGAGTTCGTGAGGTGTTTCTGAGCAGTTCGTGAGGTTTGCTGGAACCTTTTCTCTGACTGACTTTCACCTGAAATGCGTGCTTGATACAAAGCACCCATTTCTTCAGAACCAGCATCTATCTCTAAATCCCCAGCATTTAGTTCTCGTTTTTCAGAATTTGGTGCTTGTTTTTGAGAATCTGGTTCTTGTGCCGCAGAATCTATTCCCTCCCAAAATTCTTTCATCCGACTGCCATGCAAATTCCGAATCATCCAACCAACAGTCTCCCGGCCATCCTGAATCGACTTGTCCGGCTTGAAAATGAACAACCCACTTTCGGAGAGAATTTTCTTTGCAGAGATAAAAGTACTGTACCCCATCCCAGTAGAAAGGGGCATCCACCGAGAACCGTATGGGTCAGATGTCCAACACTCCTGCCACAATTGCGTCACTGAGGATTTTTGTTGAGATGCCCAAAGCATATCTTCGATGGGGATAATCACATGAAGCCTCTTATGTGACAACTCTCACCGCTAATTGCAAGCAATATAGCGGGAGCATCTCAAATTCACATAAGAGACTTGCTGCTTCACGGGCTGACTACTGTCTAAGCCTCCACAGCCAGGAATCGGTAGTCCAACCGACCCACGCTTTAATAAATTCAATGCACTGTTCCAGTCGCGGTCAATGACCAATCCACAAGAACAACTATGAACACGAATTGCAAGAGTTTTTTCAACTCTCTCACCACAACTCGAACAATTGATACTTGTGCCTCTGGGGTCAACTCCTGCTGTATGCTTGCCGCGTTTTACCGCTACTGCTTGCATGATTTGGAGGAATGCACCCCACGCAACATCTAGTATCGATTTAGCTAGTCGTGTTCTTGCTAAACCTCTAATGTTCAGGTTTTCAAAAACAATTAAGTCATAGGAATTAACCAACCAATGAGCAACTTGATAATGAAACTCTTTCCTTTGTCTGGCAACGTGCAAATGAAGTCTAGCAACCGAGTTCGCTTGCTTTTGATAGTTCTTAGACCCTTTAACTTTACGAGCAAGCTTACGTTGCTGACGGGCTAATGTTGACTGTGCTTTGCGGTAATACTGAGGGACGGCCACGCTTTGTCCATCAGCAGTAGTTAAAAATTTTTCTAACCCAACATCTATGCCAGTAGCAGTTTTGATTTCATCAATAGGCAGCAAGGCAGGAACGGTTTTATCTTCTAAAGAAAAACTGCAATACCAGCCATCAGCCTTACTTAAAATCGTTGCTTGCTTAATCTCAAAACCATCCGGTATTGATCGATGCAAGATAACCTCAATTTTACCAATCTTGGATAGTTTGAGAATGTTGCCTGCTAGGTGTGCGCCAGCTTTTGGAGAATTGACACGCGGGAAAGTAAAAGAGCAGATATCACCTCGCTTTTTAAATCGTGGTTTACCTCCTCGCTTCCCCTTGCTATCTGGCATCAGCCAACGTTTCCATGTCTTGTCTAACCTCATCAAGTTTTGTTGTTGGCAGTCGGCATAGATGTTTTTGTAGTCGGGGAATAGCTCTTTTGTTCGTTTGAGGTCACTTGCCTGTGTGTAATAGTCTGCCTTGTCTGGTATCTCCCCTATTGGTTCACAAATCAAGCTGCATCGGTCAATCTGTGACCTTGTACGTCTCAACCAGTCTAATCTTTGCCCCAATGCATAGTTCCAATGACGACGCAGTAATTCTCCCCAGGTTTCAAGTGTGACAACCTGCTCAGATGTGGGCTTGAGTTTGTACTGGTAAGTGAGTAACATATACTCATAATACCATTTAGTGGAATGAGTTACAACATAAGCCATAGAGCAGTTTATAGCCTTAATATCCATTTAGTGTTAGTGACAAAATATCGTAGAAGAGTAATTAACCAATCGATGCTTAATCGGCTACAAAGCATATTTGAAAGTACCTGTGCCAAGTGGAAAAGCAAAGTCACAGAATTCAACGGAGAGTCAGACCATGTTCACTTAGTTATTAGTTACCCGCCAGATGTCGAGGTGAGTAAGTTGGTCAATAATCTCAAGACCGTTTCTAGTCGCTTAATCCGTAAGGAGTTTCATGAACACGTTAATCAGTTCTATAACAAGCCAGTCTTTTGGACTGGTGCATACTTCGTCGCCTCATGTGGAGGCGTTACCCTTGAGCAGCTTAAATCTTATGTTGAGAAGCAGAGCAGTCCTGACTATTGAGAGGGTATTGTTAGCGAAAGCGGTAGCGAGGAACGAGCGTCACCCCCTCAATAGTCCCGCAATTCCCCGTCACCGCCAAGTCTGCGACTGTGGCGGGAGTACCCTTGCGGAGGTTTAGATGGGGATTCCTGTTTGCTATGAGCAGCAGACTTTTTGGATTTGGGACGAGCGATAGTTGCAGTCATTTTACAATCTCCTGTTTATGTTGACGTACGAAATTTTCCCCTAGCGCGATCGCGGGACTTGGCATTGCCTATGTACTTATAAAATCGTGTCTAAAAAGTTATCGGTAGGAACAGCAAATTAGTTATCCTTCCCAGAATCGCAACTCGTCCAAGAAATACCTGTCAGTTTTCTTGGACTCGTTTCGCCAATGATCCCAGGCAACAACCAACTCGTCTCCCAAGTCCTGCACCACCTCACCCTTGGCCGCATACAAAGTGCGATAAGGGTCAGCGTGGGCCACGATAGAACCAACACCAATTGTTGGAGGTTCAGTAGATGCGTTCTGGAGTGCAGTGATTAACTCTGTCTCTTGGGTAGTCAGTTCCGCCCAGTAGTCCTGTTTAATCACATCGTACTCTTGGGCAACATTCCAATAGTCCTGCCATGTACACCTAGGCTTAGCCAACACTGTTCTAATGTCACTAACCGCCTGTGGCAACATTGACAATTGCTCCGTCCTTATGGCTAGAGCGCCTTGTGTGGGACTACTCCCCAGAATTATTGCAGCTGCTTCGAGCGCTTGGGTGTTATTCATAGCGGTAGCGATCTGCTTCAACGCCATACCCATAAGGCGCAAACATTCTTGGGCATTTTCCTTGGGCGGTTCAACCGAGAGCGATCGCAAATCAATGGTTTTCTCTAGGGACTGTTTCACCTGCTTGTTTAACGCTTTCGTCGCTTGCTGGGTGAGAGTATTCCCCCACTGTTGGGCAGGACGTTCCTGTACGGCGTGTTCCAATTCCTGAATGCGAGAAAGGAGTTGTTGATTCTCCGTCTCCAGCTTCCTCAATCCTTCCATTTCATCCAAGCGCTGCTGCAACTGGATATTTTGCTGTTTCTGCTGCTTGTACAAGTTTTGCAAGGATTGGATTTGTTCTTGTACTTGGGCTTCTGCTTTAGCCCCTGCTTCTGCTTGTAGTCCAATCCTCAGTTCTTGGGAAAGTCGCTCTAATTCCTGCTGATGTTGCTGTTGGAGTTGTGCGATCACCTCAGAGTATTCTGGCGGATAAGTGCGCTCTCTGGGAAATGGGATACTAGCGGCATCTAGATCCACATTGTTGACCAATAGCCTCTCACCGTCAGGGAAAGCAACAATCTGCTGCCAATTGTTTGGCGCGTCTGCAACAATAACTCCCGATTCCCCATACCTTGGGTGTGATTGTGATAAAACTGTGACTTTAGCGGATTCAGGAACCATTGGTTCTTGAATTTTGGGAACCATTGGTTCCTGAATAGATTGCTTTTTGCGTGGTGTGGAAGGAACCACAATATTTGCCGCAGCAGCAAAGTCCGAAACACTTGGGGAGGGGTTTTCTTCAAGTGCAAGAGCTACAGCTTGCTTTAGTTTCTCTGGTTCCTTGACTAGTCGTAGCAGTGAACGGGCTTGACGTTCATTTTTGATGTGCTTGCCCAACTCGCCGGATGCGTCAATGACTGTCTTCGCCCCCAGCAGCTGATTTATCCGCCGATAACCGCCCCAGGCGGATAATTCAGCTTGGCAGTATTCCTCAAAGTTTTGGTAGCCAGCTTGCAGGTAAAGTTGTTGCTCCCGCATTTGCATCATTTCATCTACCGCTTGCCACTCGAACCTGTTGATGGCGGTGAAGGTTTCCTGGATGCTGCTGTTGAGATTGCTGTAGTCAAGGGTTGAGGTTGTTTCGGAACGGTCTAGTGTCAGCATATTTATTGCTCACTATGGTAAATGCTTGAAAGTTAGGGTGTTGCAGTTTAACCAAAGTGAACCAGAGAGCTGCTGAAGCGGGTTTTCCCAAAAGTGTGTCAGCATTATAATTAGCTCACTTTGTAGTTAACGGATTGAGCAGGCGATCGCATTGCTTTGGACGGCGGCGATCGCTTTTACGCTGCTTTTAACAGATCAACTTCTGCACTTTCGTCCAGAATTCTTCTTTTATTCGCTAAAGTCTCTGTTTCTGCTTGGGAATTGAGGGTAACACCTTTTTCTATCCTTAATCTTTTGGGTGGTTCACCTTCCTCAAGCAAGTCTCCAGGTTTACAATTGAGGGCTTCACAGAATCTTGCTGCTGCATCCAATGTGAGTGATTTAACCTTATTTTGTTCAATTTTTTGGATGAACTGAGGACTATAACCAGTCTTTCTAGCTAGGTCGTTCTGAGAAAGACCCGCAGCCTCTCTCAATTTTTTTAATGCGATAAACACAACCATCCTCTCCAAATAATGCTCCTATTATAGGTGTACTACTATTAGATGTAAACATGTTGAGCTTACATCTATTGGTATTAGAGTTGCTTATATGCAACCAATAGTAGTATTACAAATCTCTATCTAAAAGCAACTACTACCTTATTGACTACTACCAATAGATGTACTAACATTAGATTATAGGCACAAGGAAAAGCGAACCGCCTGCACCCTAACATAATCAAGGGTTTGCACCCACAGAACCTTGACAAGTGAATAATTCAAAACAACTGTTTAGTGGCTGAGTAATTTGTATAACAACAGTTTCTCAAAAGTACACAGTGGGGAAAAAGATTCGAGAATATAAAGGAGATATGGAACCCACCTCAGAGCAATTTAGGGAATGCTACAGAGTATGCAGTGAATTGACCAATATGTTTCTCTCGGTACATCTAGTGCGATTAGATAAAAGAACAGGAGAGGTTTACATTTTGGCTGGCGATGGGCTACAAGTTCTTATACGCCCCAATGGCAAAGTGAGGTATCCATGAACAAACCGAACTTTGAAGCGATGACGCTGCAAGAACTGCAACAGTATATATTGTCACATCGTGATGACGAAGATGCAGTACATGAAGCAGTGCTACGCATTCAACAAAACGGTACTACAGTAAGCTCTCAGGAGTTTATTGAAATTGTCAGACAGCGGACTAACAACCCGTCATTACAGTAAATTGCTGATTAACGATTTTTAAGGGTGCTTTTGTTAACGCAAGAGCGCTCTTTTTCTTTACCAAAAAGCGATCGCGCCCTGACCAAAGTTTGCGATCGCCTTTCGTGAAAACCTAACCCCATGTAGAGGCAGGAGATTTTCATTATGACGCAATCCGTTTACACACAGCAAGCGCTTTCTGACTTCAAGCTCAACACGTCACTTACAGTTGCTAATCCTTCCTCTCAAGATGAGCAATCCATAGCCCAAGCCCCCACCCAAGACCCTCTGACATCTCGCGATCGCCGCATCATTGGTGAGATTATTCAAGTAGTACCCGAAACTATCCGCACTATCTGGATTGAAGGCGGGATTACAGTATGGGTGCAATTCGTGAATGGCGGACGGCTTGCCTTCAATCGGGACTGGTTCGTTACACGAGTTGCAGAAGTTAAAACGACTCTGCCAGAAACACCCCTAGAGCGCAACGAACGTCTGAGCAATGAGTTGGAAGCAGCTTGCGTCAAGTTCAATCTATGGCATACCCAAATTGATTGGTTATCCTTTAGCACGAAACTTTATCGAAATAACCAGTTAGTGGGCTACATCGGTTGCAATTACCAAGGCTGGTATTCCAGACCCCGCACATACGGAATGAACAGATTTGCTAATAGTGCAGACGAGGCGATTACGTTCTTGGGAGTCCGGGCAGATGTAGCAGCATAAGGAAAAACTACAACAGTAGCTTGCTACCAAATTTAGTTCAATTTCATTGACTTTCTAAATAGTACCAATGTCACCGATCGAAATACTTAAAGAATTCAACCTGTGCTATCTAAAACTTCAGGCGATCGCCCAAAACGAGAATTGGCTCTTATTAATTGCCGCCAATCAGATTGACCCAGAAGCAGCAACACATTTAGGCGATACATTGCATTACCTGGGTGAAGCAATGGGGTGTGTCGAGCCGCTAATTGACCCAGATTAAAACAGCTGCGCTTGAACTTTTGAGAAATTGTAAATCAATTCACTTGGAAACGAATCATGACAGTTACACTTGAGACATTCAAATCCCCTGAATTCCGTGGTAATTTCTCTAGATTGCCAATTTGTCAGTTATTGAATGGGAAAAATATCTTATTCGTTAAGTCCGACAACATTAAATTGTCAGGTTGGATTCAACGAACAGAAGTTGAAAATTTAATAACTCAATTACAAGCCACACCTAAAGGTAAGAAATTCG
>NZ_JADEXR010000271.1 GCF_015206995.1 aff. Roholtiella sp. LEGE 12411
TCCGAGATGTGAATAAGAGACAGGGGCATGGGGTATGGGGATTTCTTCTCCTGCTCCCCTTCTTCTGTGCCTAATAGATCTGTTGACCAATCCAAAATTCCAAGGGATCTATAGTTGAGTTACAGTGAGGCCAGCTACGCAAAGTTGATTCCGTCCCTGGCTCCCAGTGGGGTGGTTCAAATCCCAGTCCTAAACATAGATGAGATAGAATTTTGACAAACTGCTGATCATGACCGGAGTCTCCTAAATGAGCATGGGCGTATTCATGAGCAACGATACCTAACCAATCTATAGGTGCAATTCGCCCGACATCTACCAGAATGGTGATTGGGGTTGTGAAAATGTTGCACAGACCGTCTATGCCAAAGGATTGAGCTATGGGTACTGCAAAAATTTGGATGTGGGGACGATCTTGTGGATGAAAGCACTGATGACAGGCTTCAAGACAGATCTGAAGCTGAGCATTAATAGCGTCAATATTCTCACCAATCCAAGTGCAAATAAGGATGCGATCGCGCAGATTATTGATCACATCCACCATGCCCGGTTCTAGAACAAGTTCCTGTACCAGGCGTAGGTACTCCATACCACGAGTCAAAGTATCAGTCTGCTTCAGATAATTCACCAGCCCAAAACTGAATAAAATTGTCTTGCTTCCACAACATCCTCTGTTTGTCTGGAGGTTACTTGTTCTGTATTAGAACTCTCTGAAGATGTCTCAACGCGGGCTTCAGTACAAAACGATGCTGTGCTAAAACCCCCAAATCGTTTCACTGTACTGGTTCGCAGTCGGAGATTTGGGCTGGCGAACCAGAATCGCTCAATGGAACTCATTGTTTCATATTCAGTTGTCAGCACTAGCCCATCTTGATCATCCATCTCATATAGACCGACTACAGGCACAATTTCCGCGTAACCTCTCTCTCGGAGTAATCTACCTTGCTTGGGGTTATCAACATCAGGCACGATCGCAAAGATGGTTTTCCCCTGATGGTTCTCATCACCATCTCTATCCCAAGCCATTGTACCTAGCCAACGCACGCGCGAGCCACCCACTGACAGATTGGGGTCAATCTGATGATACTGGCATAGTTCAATGATTTCTGGGTGATCCTCAGCCAGAGTTTCTACCTGAATGTCCGATTCTCCCGTTTCTGACCGCTTGAAGGCTAGGTGATGAGTCGCCCGTTGCGATCGCCACTTGCCAGCACTTAGTTTAAAAAATTCCATTGCGTCCATCAATCTTCTGACTCCTACTTATTACTCCTGCGGATGATGTTTTAAGGATTTTTTCTTTTTAAAGTTGTTGGTATCTAAACATTCTAAACCTTACAGCAACTAGCGGTTTAGCTTTCAACAAGCTTCCTTACAAAGGGATTAATTAGGTATGTTGCTAGACAATTGTAAACTTTTATAGTGGCTATTATTAATTGCTTGACAAAATACACAAGTTGCTATCCTGTGCTAAAATAATAGAAATATTGTTTGCACAAGCAGTAACAACCAAATACCCTTCGATTTCGTGAATCAGAGGAGTGAATCATGGACTTTCCAATCGAACTGACTTTAGAGCAACAGTTCCGTTTACAAAACTTAAGAGATCAGGTGAAAAATTTGAGTCGAGAAGAGGCTCAAGAATTTTTACTAGAAGTTTTACGGCAAATGATGGTAAAAGATAATTTGGTCAAGCATTTAATTAAACAAGCTTGACACGGAGCTAAATTTAGTAAAAGCTTGACACGGAGCTAAATTTAGTAATTCAGACGCGATCACAAAGCATTAATGGTTTTCACGCTTTGATTAAAACTTGATTCGAGTGCAAAATTTCATAGTCCCCTGAATAACATCGGCCTGGGTAACAGTGGTAAAACTCACCCAGGCTGGCATTTTTTTATTGACCACAAAAAAGAGTAGGGTAAGCACGAGGAGAATGCGGAAGTGACCGAGTGCTGAGTGGAAAATATTACAGATTATTACTTTGTCTCTCATAGAAAAGACGAGAGTACTATTAATCCCCTATGTTTTTCTTGGCTGCTCGCAATTATTTCGAGAACACGCCAAAAATAATATCCACCATTTGTGAATATCAAGGGGAACTCAATGGTTCTTGACGCTTTTTCCAGAGCTGTAATTACGGCAGATGCCAAAACTGCTGCCATCGGTGGTGCTGATTTGGCAGCTCTCAAGTCTTTCATTGCTGAAGGCAACAAGCGCCTTGATGCTGTGAATGCGATCGCTAGCAACGCTAGTTGTGCTGTTTCTGATGCGATCGCTGGTATCGCTTGTGAGAACACAGGTTTGCTACAAGCTGGTGGTAACTTATACCCCACTCGCCGGATGGCTGCTTGCTTACGTGATGCTGAAATCGTCCTGCGCTACGTAACCTATGCGTTGTTAGCTGGTGATTCTTCAGTGTTAGATGATCGCGCTCTAAATGGATTAAAAGAAACCTATACAGCTTTGGGCGTACCCACCACTTCTGCTGTACGTGCTTTTCAAATCCTGAAATCTATCAGCGTTGCCCACATCACCAACACCAACACTGAAGCTAACGCTGGTAAAAAGTTCCGTAAACTGGAAGTTGTTCAAGGCGACTGCTCTGCTTTGGCTTCAGAAGCTGCTAGCTACTTTGATCGCGTTATTTCTGCTCTGAGCTAACAACTCATGGCTAACGCCTATTAGCCAAGCAAACTGAAATCCAAATCCGAGCAAATGCAATCAGGAGTATAAAAAGCAATGAAATCAGTTATCACCACAGTTATTACATCTGCTGATGCAGCAGGTCGTTTCCCCAGCACCTCTGACTTGGAATCCATCCAAGGCAGCATTCAGCGTGCGTCTGCTCGTCTGGAAGCTGCTGAAAAGCTAGCTTCTGGCATCGATGCCGTAGCTAAAGAAGGTTATGACGCTGCTTTCAAAAAATATCCTTACCTCAATCAAGAAGGTGAAGCTGGCGACACCCAAGTTAAGAAAGATAAGTGCCTCCGCGACATCAAGCACTACCTGCGTCTAATCAACTACAGCTTAGTTGTTGGTGGTACTGGCCCTCTGGATGAGTGGGGTATTGCAGGTGCTCGTGAAGTTTATCGCTCCTTGGGTCTGCCCACTGCTCCCTACGTTACTGCGATGACTTACACTCGCGATCGCGCTTGCTCTCCTCGTGATATGTCTCCTCAAGCGTTGGTTGAATTCCGCTCTCTCCTCGACTATGTAATCAACTCCCTATCATAGTGAGAAAGATTGACTAGACGAGCGATCGTCATACTCTAAAACTAAGGGACTCTCAGTATATTGCTTTGCCTAAATTAGGGTAAGCGATCGACTAAGAGTCCCTCAGTTGTGTCATTAGTCAAGAGTCAAGGGTCAGTTGTCCTCCACTCCTCCACTCCCCCACTCC
>NZ_JADEXR010000272.1 GCF_015206995.1 aff. Roholtiella sp. LEGE 12411
CCCCCCCTCCACCCATTCCCCCATCTCTGTTTGGCATCCGGGTGCTGGTTGTAGACGACGAAGCCGATAGCCGTGAATTTATCACCACAGTACTCCAACAGTGCCACGCTGAAGTTCAGGCAGTAGCATCAGTCCAAGAGGCATTACAGTTACTTTTACAGTGGAAACCAGATGTTTTAGTCAGCGACATCGGTATGCCCCAGGAGGATGGTTATTCTCTAATCCGCAAACTGCGATCGCAACCTCCAGAACAAGGCGGAAAGATTCCCGCAGCAGCCTTGACAGCATTCGCTAGAGCAGAGGATCGGATGCGAGCTATACAGGAAGGTTATCAGCTACATTTACCTAAACCTATTGAGCCAGCGGAGTTAGCTACAGTAGTCGCCAGCCTTGTTGGACGTACTTAATACTTGATACTCCCCAGCCCTAAAGGGCTTGTCATTACCAACATCTTTTAAAGAGTAGAAGAACCAAAATAAGCACCCCAGCAAATATCTTGCAATCGTAGCCAACCACGCCAAACGGTCTGCCAACCAGGAAGACCATCAGATTTACGACCAATAAAACCACCTAGTCGTGCCAAAGCCGTCCAAAACTCACCTAAAGTTTAAAGCATCGGCTGGAATTGAACAAGGAATTTATGCATTCACCTCCAAATTTTTGGACTGTAAATTAAGCGATCGCCTGAGCCAAAGTCACAAAATTGGGTTAAAAACATCATTTCTTTGATAGTACAAATGTTCACCTTGAAAGGGCTAGTCCTATAGTATTTCTTCCGCTGCCTCTGCTTGTTCATTTAGATCGATCACTATTTCTTCTGAGGTATTTTTCTGTTAACGAAACACTGCCAATGCCTTGCAGAATACCACGACCAATTAAACCTAAACCTCGTCCTATTATTTGGGTGAGAATGAAGACAATGCCACTGCCCATAAAGGCTAATAGCGATCGCAAACGAGGTGCGATCGCATCCCTAAATTCAAGAATAAGTGTCACTAATAGGGGAATACTTGAAAGTTGCGCTAACTCTTTATTTCGAGGAGCATAAACGTAAGTTTTAGCAATACCGCGAGGTGCAATTACAAATAGCACATAGCGACTTTCAAAAATTGCTATTGGCTCATTTATATAACTATTTAGACGGTATTTCCATGACAGATTATTTCTAAAACGTTCAATCTCTCGCGTTGATATCAATTGGCGACTATAAAAATTTTGCTTAATTGCTTCTACATCTGCTAAAGAGTTAAGTAGTGGCTGCACGACCCCATTCGCTACTTGAATCAACAAGTTCTCTAAAATCATTAATGCTTGGGACTTTGCTTCAGAGCTAACCGCTGTATATGAAACATTATCTATATGCAGTTCGGTTTGAAATAGTAGATAAGAAAACAACTCAAATACTAGCGGTATTTTATTGAGAATTTCCGTTTGCACAACTTTGGTATTTTGCAGCAAATATTTGACAATTTCTATATCCTGATTGCCTACTCGCACTCGCGAAAACTTTCCAAAAAAATCTGTAATTGCTATTTGCCATAAATCATGTAATAAGCTATTTTTTACCTCAAATAATTGATTAATTTCAATTTGTGAAACGCGCAATTCATCAAGTTGTTGAGCTAGTTTTTGCAGAATATTATAAAGTAATTCTCGTTTCTTATCTTCGCGTAAAATATCAATTTCCAAATGTGAAGATGTGACATTTTGTAAAGGAAACTGGAGTTTGGTAACGCAAGATGAGAATAAGTCAGATTGCAGCGCTCCTGGGCTAAGTAAAGATGGCACAGTTAGCCTCTGTAAATCTGATTTAGCGATCGCACTACTCAGAGAAAGACTCGGAGGTAGCGCATCTGGAATAAGTTGCTCCCGTTGTTCTTGTTGTCTTTCTTGTGATGACAACAACCTATTCAGTAGCCAACGAGCTGCCAGTAGTTCTCGTCTTTGTCCAGCCAGAATTGCCCGATCTACTAGCGGCAGCCCAGGGACTTGTAATTGTGCAGTTACTGCCGCTAGGGTGGCATTAATGTAACCAATCCCGGACAAACGTAAATTATTTCGTAAGTTAGCGAAAGGCAGAGGTGAGTAGTCAGTACTGTTAGCGTAGCGAGGCTTAGCCCGTCCTGTTTCTTGAAACCAATAGGAACCACCAAACGCCACTTCTCGCATAGCAGCGACTAACTCAGAAAGAGGTATGCCTTTGGGGCAGTAGCCATTTACACCAATAGCCTTTGCTGCTAATAGCTGTCCTTGTTCTTGAATAGAACTAAAAAGCAAAACTGGCAGGTTAGGGTACAAAGCTCTCAGCTGCCGGCAGAACTGCAAACCTAGCTGCTGACTGGTGGAGCGACCATTACCTAATTCCAAAACCACTAAATTTACTTGATTAGGGTCTTGTTTGGCGATTTCTGCTAAAATCTGCAAGGCCGAGGTATCAGTTTCTACCTCGGCTATTACTTGCAAGTCAGGAATTTCATCCAAAGCTACCCGCAGTCCCAGGCGAAAGATCGGGTCTTGGTCGATTAGCAATAATTTCAGAGGGCGATCGCTCATAGTCTGCTCAAATACAACTGTTTTTTGCTAGTCATAAAACAGCTTTGATACTAAACTCAGTCCTCCCCATTGTTACCTGTTTTGGCAACCTGAATACCTGGCTCCTAATTGCCGTAGGCAGCCATTCACCGTGTAATTAAGTAAACTACCCACCACCAATTGCTTTTAGCAATAGCGATCGCTAATTTATTTTCTGGTCGCCATCCCCAAGATACACTTGAACTGATGCAAGCGATCGCTCTAAAAATTTTGCACTCGCAACGCCATCTAATCGATTTGACTGGTAAGTTTCATACCTTACCAGGGTTTTACTCTAAAATTCCAAGTTTAGAACCCTCACACCAAGGCGCAAGAGAAAGTGTGAGTTTAATTGAGTTTTCGCATATAAAGTTGGGAGAATATCTTTGTGGTGAGGCTCTTACTGCTGAGTTAAAATTCCTAACTCAGCGCTAAGAGGATACTGACGGTACATTTTCCTTAGTCCTGAACTCTCCGAGTAGTGTGGCTCAGCACCTTTACAATTTACTAATGGGTCTTATTATTAAGATTACTATTTGATTTTTGAAAAAACTGCGTACACCTCTAACTCCCTTTTTTCCCCATTCCCCATTCCCC
>NZ_JADEXR010000049.1 GCF_015206995.1 aff. Roholtiella sp. LEGE 12411
TTCCCGACCTACCTGTGTTGCGCTTTTTCCATTACATATCTCATACAGTGCCATCAAACGTTCGCGGGTACGAGCATGATTTGCTTTTAACGCCTCTTGTCTCAATATTGAGCTACTTTGATTCCAACGAGCGCACTCTACTTTAAGCATCCTCGTTTTGTTCTCTACTACACCTACTTCTTCAGAGTAATATTTCTTCTGGCAAAACTCCAGTTCTCAAGATGGATGAGGTTTAATAATATATTTAAAGATATAAAGAATGCTATGGAAGATAAGAATTACACTTGATATAAAGTGTAAAAACCTCAAGAAAGAAATTTGCTTTTTAGAATGCTTATGGATTTGATGGTTGAAGATTTAGCGGCAATTGATAATAAACTTTCTGGGCGTCATATTGACCTTGACCCTGGTGGATATTTCATTATCTACTTGGATCAACAGGCAAAGTTAATTTATGCCAAGCATTTCACAAATGTGATTGATGAGCGTGGTTTAGCTGTCGATCCAAAAACAGGAAAGGTAATTCCCGCAAAAGGAAAAGTGGAACGAACTCACACGACAGTTTTTAGTGGGAGGACGGCGAAAGAACTTTGCGTGAAGATTTTTGAAGAAACTCAGCCCTGTCCAGTAACTCAGTTAGACCATGCAGCCTATTTAGGTCGAGAATTTGTCCGAGCTGAGATGGCTTTAGTGGCAGGGCAAGAGTATATTCAAGATTAGAAAAAAGGATGAAATTTTATACTTCATCCTTTATCGTGTCACATTACCCATCAGATGACGGCTGATTTATCTGGTAGATATAGTAAGTTGCCATTGGGATAACAGTCGCGGCAATTAACAGTCCTACTACCCAAGCAGTGGCGTTACCTCGGTCGGTTTCTCCTGCTTTTTTAAAAGTGCCTTCTACCTGTACTTTATCAGCGATTTTGGGTGGGCCTGGATCAGGATTGCCAGAAAGGACGGCGACTAAGCGATCGCTAGCATCTAAAAATGCCTGATTGTATTTGTTACCATCCCGTAATGGCGCACTCAATGTTTCAGTTGCTACACTCTCGGCAATAGAGTCTGTTAGCAATGATTTGACTTTATCTCCGGTAATAATGGCGGTACCATTGGTAACTGTATCCAGCACCAATAAGGTTTGATTGGCTTGGGCTTCTTTAGTGGGAAACCATTTTTCAAATAATGCTTTGGCGAAGCTTTCGGGTGTTTCTCCGTAGTCTAGGCGGCGAATGGTGACGATTCTAGTTTCATTACCAGTTTGCTTTGCCAAATTCTCTAAGACGCTGCCAATTTTACCTTCATTCAGACGGCTGATAATTTCACCTTGATCTACAATCCAGGTGTGGTCATTAGCTACAAGGTTGGGCATTTGATACACACCTGTGGCTAAAGCGGGTGTGACAAACAGCGAAACCGCTAGAATGATTGTCACTAAGGGTAGAAGTAGCCTAATCAGGTGTTTTTGACTGTTAAATACTTGCTTGAGGAGCTGTTTCATTGTATAAACTCTAAGACAGACTTGCACCAAAAATACTATACAACTACTGTAAAAATCACCTTGTTCATGTTTTTCTCAAACAAGAAGTTTTTGATAGAGCTAGCAAATAGATATTATTCTGGAGTTTTTATTGCACAAATATTTCCTGATTGTCACTACAAACGTTAACTTCCAACGCCAGTTATAAAGCTAGTGACAAAAAATACCGCCCTTTTCGGGAATTAACCCAAATATTGAGGGCGGAATTTGCAAACCATCTAGAAATATTATCATAATTATGATGAAAATTTTTGGCGCAATTATCCACGTTTTTTTATATCTGCGACAAATCTTCCTGCGGGGCTGAATTAAGGCATGATAACTACATTCTTCTACTGAATGTAGCAAGCAATGTCTACGACGGGCGTAGATGCAGCACTTTGCAACAGCAAAATAATTTAGGAAGTGGCGATCGCAGCTATTACAGCAGGTTTTTTATGAGTAAATCACAGTATGGTGGGTATTACAATGCCCACCATACAAACTATTCCCTATCTCTACGAGTCAGTTCACAAATCAAATCGCATTACTATACATGACCCTAATTTTAACTAACGACGACGGTATCGATGCTCCTGGTATTCAAGCTCTGGCCAAAGCTGTGAACGACAAAAATGCAATTATCGCAGCTCCTAAAGACCATCAATCGGGCTGCGGACATCAAGTTACCACAACTCACCCCATCAACCTCCATCGGCGTTCTGATACCGAGTATGCGATCGCCGGCACTCCCGCCGATTGTGTCAGAATTGCAATTACACAAATTAGCAAAGATATCAAATTTGTTTTATCAGGTATTAACGCTGGCGGCAACTTAGGAGTGGATGCTTACATTTCTGGAACTGTTGCTGCTGTGCGAGAAGCCGCAATGCATGGTATTCCGGGAATTGCCATTTCTCACTATCGCAAAGCTAAGCTGAATTTTGATTGGGATATGGCTGCAAACTTAACCGCTGAAGTTTTAGTGGACTTACTCAAGCGTCCCCTGGAAGCAGGAAGCTACTGGAATGTGAATCTACCGCATTTGCAACAGGGAGAACCCTCTCCAGAAGTAGTGTTTTGTAAACCTTGTACTAAACCTTTGCCGATTAACTATCGCATTGATGGCGAAAACTTTTATTATGTGGGGGAATATAGTAAGCGCGATCGCACTCCTGGTAGCGATGTGGATGTATGTTTTTCTGGCAACATCGCCGTAACTCAGTTAAGGGTTTAACATCTGTTATCAGTAAATAGTAACTATAGGATTCTTATTTGATTTTTGAAAAAAATTCATTACACATTTATCGAAGAAGGCAGTCTTGCTGAGGGCAGCTTTGCTGGAGGAAAACTGCCCTCAGCAAGACTGCCGCGACCAGAGGGAGCAAGGGTTTAAGACCCCCTCCAAATTTTCAATTTGGTGGCTCTTTTTCAGGAGGGATTTGAATCCTATAAGTGAAAAAAAAAACCTTCTGCCTCCTGCCTCCTGCCTCCTGCCTCCTTCAATACTTATTCCATATTCCCTATTCCTAATTCCCTGTCTCTACGAGTGATTCAGTAATCAAACCAGATTACTACAGTTGTTAGGCTGATAACTGATAACTGCCACTCAATCTGACCCTTGAATTAATGACGTCAGCTGATCTAAAGTTTTTGTTAGTTGGTTGAGTTTTTGTAGTGAATTATCCTGAGATTCAGCAAGAATTTGTACAGCATCACATAAAGCAAAAATTTGATAGCCTTGTTGCTGAACTTGCTTTCCCTGTGCTTCGACTTGCACGCTGAGAGTCTCCAATCGTTCTGCGAGGCGTTCAATTGTCTCAGTTGTAGAAAGTACTGCTTCTCCAATTTGCTCAACAATGGATTCCAATCGACTGATTTTTGCTTCAATCCCTGCTGAAATCATTTCTTTACCACCCTAACTTTGAGAGATTATCTTAGTAGAATTACTAATAAAGTTTGGAATAATTTAATACTATTATAACTACCAAATAGCCACTACCATTCCTATACTAGTTTTGATTTTACTCTCGACTGACTTTTGCCTAATTATAGAGGCATTATTGTGTCACTAACTTATAATTTAGATGCCTTAACTTAACTTCTATCTATTTATATTTGTTATGTGGCAACACAGGTTATCTGATACTTTCTTCGGGAGATTTGTTTGGCTTACTTCTGATTATTATACGAAGTTATGTTCTAAGATATTACTTGTTGTTAAGACAGCAGCTTGATGCTAATTCAACTTTTAATATTACTTATTTAGTAGTTAAATTTAGTACTAAACCGCGTCTACCTTGAAAACCATAGTTTTTTGGAATTAGAGTAAAGCTCAGAACTCAAGCCACAAGAGAATAATACACTCTCCTTAAAAACTCCAGGTTTCAAAATAGACGGGGTTTAATAATTTTTTATTTAAACTTAGAATACTTAAGTCAAACTCCCTAAGACATACTTGTATTTGGTTTATCGTAAATTTATATAAAGCCGTGATCCCCGGAATATTGATGAAGATTAAGTAAATATACGGTAAAGATGAATCACTTTCAATAACGCTAAGTCTATAGTCATAATAAGCTAAGCAATTATACTTTTGGCACTAAATAATATTTATTTGACCTGACAATGTATCAAACACGAGTAACAGGTATTTGCACAAGCGCAAATTCTAAAACATGGGAATTAAAGTACACTGAGCATCCCTCGGTACAGTCTAAATTTAAGCGTTGTTTGGACATCACAGGGAGTTTGGTGGGACTATTGGTTTTGGCGATTTTGTTTGTGCCAATAGCGATCGCCATTAAAATCGATAGCCGTGGTTCAATTTTCTTCACTCAAGAACGCTACGGACTCCAAGGTCAACCCTTTCGGATTCGGAAATTCCGCTCAATGGTCAGTGATGCGGAACAATTAAAATCTTTAGTGAGTAACGAAGCTAACGGACTCATCTTTAAAAACAAGAATGATTTCCGAATAACAAAGATAGGGCGCTTTTTGCGAAGCACTAGCTTGGACGAACTACCTCAGTTTTGGAATGTCTTGGTAGGCGAAATGAGTTTAGTAGGGACACGTCCGCCTACGGGTGATGAGGTTATGAAATATACCCACCATCACTGGAAACGCTTAAATGTCAAGCCTGGTTTAACAGGTGAATGGCAAGTTAGTGGTCGTTCTCAAGTGAAAGATTTTGAACAAATAGTTGACTTAGATCTGCGATATCAAGAAAATTGGTATCCTCTGTATGATTTGTTGTTAATTGCAAAAACCTTCTACGTGTTATTTGGCCGAATTGGAGCTTTTTAAATGAAGAGTTCCAAATGGGTAATTGCTTAAACCTTTCCCCAAGAGCAATTACCCATCAGCTATTGCTGAAATCGAAAAAACTCGACCAATTGACATTACCAGCAACGAACTCAGCACGCTAATTATCCCTCTGCTAAGAAACCATTCTGTTTTCTTAGCAGAGGGATATCACTGGCAGGAAAAGGCGCAGAAAAAGAACAACTGTTAAGTAGTCAGATAGCAAAGAAGAGCGAATATGTTTATTGCGTTGTAGGTATTGGTATATCTGTTTTTTCAACTAGAGTAACAAAAATTGACAATTCTTGTTAATATTGACAGTATGGCTGTAGAGAAAACAGTTTCTAGAGATTGCTTATGAACGTACATCTAGGTCAGACATTTGATAATTTTGTCGCCGAACTCATTGCTAGCGGATTATATCAATCGCAAAGTGAGGTCATCCGCGATGGGTTAAGGCTACTCAAGGAACGTGAAGACATACGCAAACTTAGACTTGAAGAGTTGCGCCGTGAGGTTCAACTAGGAATAGATCAAATATCGCAGGGAGAATTTACTACTTATACTTCTACGAATGAACTGGCTGATGAAATCAAAGCAGCTAGTCGGCGGCGGCAAAAGAACTCAAAACAAAAGCACTAAAAAATGAAGCAGCTGCGAGTTACTGATGAAGCGAAGTCCGACTTTTGGAAGTAAGTACTAAATTGCTGTATATTTGCTATATACTTATGATGGCTGGAAACCTGCTTAATTCCAATGCTACGCCCAGGTGAGTTGGTAATTGTGGATAATGCAATCCAAATCTTCAAAAAACTAACGCAATAATTCTTCTACTTGATGCTGACTCCACAAAGTTCTGTAAAGACCCTCTTGCTGCACAAGTTCTAAGTGATTACCTATTTGGACAATTTTTCCCTTTTCCATTACAAAAATTCGATCAGCAGCAGCAGCAGCAGATAATTGATGTGTAATAAAAATTACTGTTTTGCGCTGTGTACCACTAGAGAGATTGTTTAGGATTTGTGTTGCTGTTTGATTATCTACGCTAGAGAGAGCATCATCCAAAATTAACAACTTAGCATTGACCAGCATTGCCCTAGCCAAGGCAGTACGTTGCCGCTGACCGCCAGAAAGAGTAATACCACGTTCACCAACGATGGTTTCATATTGCTGGGGAAAATTACTAATTTCTGCATCAATTTGGGCAAGTTTGGCGACGGCTTCTACATTTTCTTGTTCACTAACTGGGTCGCCATAGCGGATATTATTTTTGATTGTAGTGCTAAATAGAAAGCTATCTTGAGGAACATAGGCGATCGCACTTCGTAAATCTGCCAATGCTATCTTCGTAATATCCAAATCATCCAAAAACAACTGCCCCGCCTCAATATCCAACAAGCGCGGCAAAGCATTTGCCAAAGTTGACTTCCCAGAACCAATTGCTCCAACAATTGCCACTGTTTCCCCAGCAGCAATACTAAAGTTGACATTTTCTAAAGCCGGGGTAGTAGCACCAGGGTAAGCGTAGTTGAGATTTTTAGCTGTCAGTTCTCCTTTAACTTTATCCAGTGATAGATGTACGGCATCAGTTGCATCTTGAATTTTTGGTGTGACAGTGAGGATAGACTCAAGGCGGTCAATACTAACTTCACCTCGTTGGTAAGCAGTAATTGTGAATCCTAAAAGAGTAGTAGGAAAAACTAAACGCTCTACATAAATCAACAGTGCCAAAAAGTCGCCAACAGCAAGCGTCCCAGAAGACATACGCGTCGCTCCTAGCCAAATAATTACCAACGAACTGACATTGGCTAGTCCACCTATTAATGGAAACAGTGTATTTCGGCTTTTTGCCAGTTCCAAGTTAGCCGTCAATAGCTGTTGATTCTTCTTAGCAAAAGCTCGGCGCTCATTTTCTTCTTGAGCGTAGATTTTAATCAGGGCCATGCCACTGATATCTTCTTGGATGAGTTCACTGATATCGGAGAGTTTTTCCTGTACTGATGCTTGTTGTTTACGTAAGCGATTGCTAAACAGATGTACCAACAAGAACATTAGAGGATAAACTGCCAATGATGCTAACGTCAGATCTACACTAATCGATAGCATCACTGGTAGCGTCAGCGTATAAGCAAAAATCGTATTTGCCAAACTGAGTACGGCAAAACCTAATAACCGCCGGATATTATCCACATCACTGGTAGCCCTACTAATCAAATCACCGGCAGTGTTGCTGGCAAAATAAGACGGCTCCAGCTTGAGTAAATGCTGAAAAATCCGTTGTTTGAGATCAAATTCTACCTGACGCCCCACTCCGAACAGCCAGATGCGGGAAGCCATACGCATTAGCCACATCGCTGAACTAAGTAAAACGATTGGCACTACGTAATGTAGGACTTGATTCCATCTGAAGGTTCCCGATAGTTGGTCAACTGCTGAGCGAATCAACAAGGGTATGTAAACGCCCAGCCCATTGACAGACAACAGAGCAAGAATACCTAAAGTAGCCTCCCGCCAATGGGGACGCAGGTAAGCACCAAGTTTAGCGATTCTTCGAGATTTTGCCATTAAAGCAATTTTGCAACTTTATCATCCTAGACTAACTGCTGATAAGTCTGTGCTTGATAGCGGCGAGAGGAATAATATTCTGACTTTTGACTCCTTTGATAGTTCCTTTTTTAACTGGATTACCGCTGAACCCGCAAAAATCTGTAAACTTCGGTGAGATAACTTTCCCAAGTTCTCGTTGTAAATTGCAACGTTTCCGCACTGGGTACAAAGTCTTCAATCCGTAAACCACGTGTCCGAATATCTTGAGGATTTCCTTGCAACAAGTAGGGAGGCACTTTCATCTGAGAAAGGATGCTATCTCCTAATACATCTGAGATGCTTGCTGTAGTGGTTTGTTGACCTAATGCCACGAGTGTCCCCGATGTAGGTGTAGCAATTGCGTAGTTATCACCTGCCATTGTTACTAGAGGTGCCCTATACAAAAAGTAGGCGACAGCTGGTGTACTTGCCAACAGTAAAATTGTTAGCGCCCAACCTACTAAGTAACCTCCTGGTTTATCTATTCCTCCTCCTTTAATCCTCTGAGCAGCAAAAATCATCAGCAAAACAGAGGCTCCTAAAGGCTTGAGCGGGAAAGATACCATCTTCCACAACGACGCCACAGCTGGTTCATTGGGGTTGATAAACGACAGAGCTACGACTATCAACAGAATAACTAAAACTAATCGTCCTACAAAAGTTCCGGAAGGATAGAATCTCTGGAACAGAGAGTATACGATAGTGCCAATAAGCAGCCACAGCAATACCCGGCTTAGCAGTAAAAACATAGATTAACTCTCGAATTTTCTGGTGCAGTCAGCCTAGAGCGTTCGGGAAGTGGACTTATTTTATCGTCAAACTGTAATCGCACCATTACCTGACTTAAAATACCTCTAACCTCACACCAAAAGACTACCGTCGTAGTGATTTTAGTGCAATTTTTTGATACTGCGTCCATTATTTGAAATTTTCCACATGAGTAATGTGGCACCAGTGAATTAAATTAATTGAGTATTATCAACTCAAAAGGAAAAACTATGTCGTCTGGAAAGCCTACCATTCTAGTGACAGGGGGAGCTGGATATATTGGTTCCCATACAGTGCTTGCTCTCAAGCGAGCGGGTTATGACGTTCTTGTACTTGATAATTTGGTGTATGGACATCGGGACTTGGTAGAAAAGGTTTTACAGGTAGAACTGATAGTGGGTGATACAAGCGATCGCCCGCTGCTAGATCACCTATTCAAAACCCGCGATCTTGCCGCTGTGATGCACTTTTCTGCCTATGCCTACGTAGGAGAATCGGTTACTGATCCTGCCAAATACTACCGTAACAACGTTCTGGGTACTCTAACTCTGTTAGAAGCCATGCTCGCAGCCTCTGTGAAGAAATTTGTCTTTTCTTCTACTTGCGCCACTTATGGTGTGCCAGAATATGTGCCGATTCCAGAAAACCATCCCCAAAATCCGATCAATCCCTATGGCGCTACTAAGCTGATGGTGGAGCGGATTCTTTCTGATTTTGATGTTGCTTATGATTTTAAATCGGTGCGTTTCCGCTATTTTAATGCTGCTGGTGCTGATCCCAGTGGATTGCTGGGCGAGGATCATAATCCAGAAACCCATTTAATTCCCTTAGTACTGATGACAGCTTTAGGCAAACGGGATTCCATCTCGATTTTCGGCACTGATTACCCGACGCCTGATGGTACTTGTATTCGCGATTATATCCACGTGAGTGACTTGGCAGACGCTCACGTTTTGGGATTGGAATATCTATTAAAAGGTGGCGAGAGTGAAATTTTCAATTTGGGCAATGGTAACGGCTTCTCTGTTAGAGAAGTAATTGCATCTGCCCAGATGGTTACAGGAGTTTCGATACCAGTAGAAGAACGCGATCGCCGTCCTGGCGATCCACCAACTCTCATCGGCTCTAGCGAAAAAGCTAGAACCATCCTCAACTGGCAACCTCAGTACCCATCCATCAAAGATATAGTCGCTCACGCATGGCAGTGGCATCAACAGCGACATCAGTAGAGTCCTGCCTGAGTGCTGAGCTAAAAGACAGGAGTAGAGACGCAATTATACTCTTCCCCTGCTCTCTCTCTCCTGCACTCCTCCCCTACTCCCTACGCCCTCTCATACTTTGCAGGACGACAAACAAGATACCGACAAATCCCAAAATGGGGAGGGCGATCGCTAAAAGTGGTAACTGTCTAGATTCACTTTGTGTTACACCGCTATTGACATCTTGCAAATCTTGTGAACTATTAGAAGTTCCAGCGGCTACGGTAACTTCAAATTGGAACTTAAAAGGTTTGAAACTTGCTCCAGAGACTGGTTTACCATTCAGTTGCAGCTGATAAATCCCTGGCTTGGGGAAGACAATTTCTGCACCTGGTATGCCTTGATACCGCTCAGCCGCCACAGGGTTCAAGGATGGCTCCAGTAGTGGCGGCTCTCCTGGTGCATAGGGTTGGGCATAAACAGCTAGCTGGCAATTACACTGTGCTAGGGGAATCACCCTTCCGCCTTTGCGGGTAAGCGCGAACCAGGCTTGTGTGGGTTCCCCAGCACGGGGATTATCATTTGGTTCAATGTGGAGAGTACCGCCGACATCTGCTGCTATTTTCACACTATGGGCAGAGGCGGCGTGAATATTAGTTATCGATATAACTAAGCAATTCAACAATAATAAATACTTTATTGTTCCTTGGTTATGCCTTTGCTTTTGACTCGTTAGATGTTTGTTGGTTGAGTTAGGAAAGTGTGGTTTACCGGGATTTTGGGGGGACATAAAACTTTTCAAGAGTTAATTTTGACCAAAACAAGCGCGAACGCACTAGCAACACACCAAGGGTGACAATTCCCATCAGCACTGCCGCTAATTTATTCCCCCAATGTGATTGTAAGGAACCCAAGTAATGGGAACCAATTAGTACAGCATGAATGGCACTCAAGAGCAAAGCTGGCACACCCAATAGATGAATCTGTCGCCAACGCTTGCCCAAAGATTTCTGCAACGATTCCAAACTTGTGAAAGCAGCGGGGGTCATTAATATTAATGCTACAGCACCCGCAGCCATGCCCCACTGAAACTCTGACGGTAAGAAAAAGAAAGCGGCAAAATTCCATTGCAATGAGTGTTCCAGCATGTGGGCGGTGTGAACCACAGAAAGTACAAAAGCTCCCACTCCCAGAGCGCGACGGTAACGCAGAGGCGACGCCCACAACTTACTGATGGGGCGAGCGATTAGGGTCATTATTAAGCAGATCAATGCAGCGTGCCCGGTGTAGTCTACCATTGTGTCACCAGTTCGCAGCAAAGTAATGAGGCCAATGGTGATAGTAACCCAGCCACCTAGCCGAAATAACTGACTACGCCTGTCTTTATTTACCAATGACGTAGAGACGCCTACACCTAACATAGTGGGCAAGGTTCCTAAGCCAAAAGCTAGCATAGTTGCTGCGCCCATCCACCAATTCCCGGTTTCTGCGGCTTTAATCTGGGCAGTATATAGAAACCCACAAGGCATCAAACCCCAAGTCATTCCCAAAAGTGCTGGCGTCCACCATCTAGTTTGTAAGGAAAGCTTGAGCATTCCTGCACTCAGGCGATTGTGTAAACTGCCCTGTAATAAGGGATGTAACACGGGAATACGTGGTAGTAGCTCAGGTTTAATTTGTCCTAACCCAAACCAAATCAGCATCACACCAGTGATAATTGCCATCCAACGGCGTAAATCGCTGCCAACACCCGCTAGCTGTCCACTTTCTACTAATACCGAACCTAGTGCCCCAATGCCAGCACCGACTAGAGCATAGCTCAACATCCGCCCTAGGTTTAGCAGGGTGTGAAATTTAAATTGCTGTCGCCAATTGGGCGTTTTCTGCTGATGAGAAAGGGAAAACGCCACTGTTAGGGGGCCACACATCCCAAAGCAATGTCCGAAACTGCCCAGGAACCCCAGGGTAATGATGAGCAATAAATCTAGCATAGATAAAGTTCTTATACCAATTGGAGAAATGATTGCGATCGCGTTTTGGAAAGTTTATGTACGGAAGAAACTCTTACAAAGTCACCTCAGCTGATACTTTCCGCAAAATCCAAAATGGTATTAGTCCTGAGTCTTGAGAATAGTCTTGACTGCTCATAACTCAGAAATTTTTGATTAATTCATGGCATGTTGCACGTGCAACTCCAGTGATGGCACAGGTTGAGCGGGAGTAATTTCGATGATTTTGTGATTATTGACGCGATCGCCATCTAGAGTATCACTTCTAGCAATTGTCAAACTATTCCCTAGTATCGTGAGGAAAACTAATGCAGTCGATGCCAAGAAAAATTTTGGGAACATAGTAATTAACAGCAGCATCTTTGTGCGGAACTTTAATTCAAGTTTTCGCTTCTGTCAAAAGACAAGCGGTCAAACTTGCCTGTAGCGTGGCTTTTAGCAAAGAAGTTCGCGTTACCCTAAGTCTGGGAGACAGAAATAAATTCACATGAAAAAATGGATTTGGCTGATGCTATTGGTGTTGATAGCAGTTGCTGTAGTGGGTAGTAGGGGTACTGCCCTCAACGGGTTGTTTCAGCATCCCTCGCCTGAAATTGTTGAGAGCATTCCAGTAGAAACAGCCCAACCACAGCCAGAGTTGCAGAAAGTGAAAATTGCCCCGCAAGTATCTGCGGGGCAATTGGTAGCTCACATCGAAAAGTTAAATTTTCAGCGTTATACCATAGCAGAGCGATCGCGTACTCGCACTTATATTACAACTGAACTGAAAAAATTAGGCTGGAAACCCAAGCTAGAAAACTTCTCTGAAGGTGTTAACATCTTTGCCGAACGCTTGGGGACAGACAAAGCAGCCGGAGCTATTCTTGTAGCAGCGCATTACGATACTGTTGCTTTATCTCATGGTGCTGATGATAACGCCAGTGGTATGGCTGTGGTGTTGGAAGTTGCCCGACTTTTCGGTTCACGTCCAACGCCACGGACTTTGCAGTTAGCTTTTTTTGACAAAGAAGAAGCAGGACTTTTGGGTAGTAAAGCTTTTGTGAGCAAAGCGACACGCTTGCAAAATCTGCGTGGGGTAATTGTTATGGATATGGTGGGATATGCTTGCTACACTGCTGGATGTCAGCAGTATCCTGTTGGATTACCTGTTACTCCACCTAGTGACAAAGGCGATTTTTTAGCAGTAGTTGGTGATACCGAACATTTACCTTTGCTGAATGCTTTTCAAAACTCACAGATGAACCCTCCAACAGCTTTAAATAAGGAGGGATCAAATCTTCCACCAGTCCTAACATTGCCGATTCCTCTTAAAGGTTTGCTAGCACCTGATACTTTACGTAGTGACCATGCACCATTCTGGTATCAGGGAGTGGGTGCAGTACTGGTAACTGATACTGCCAATCTCCGTACTCCCCACTACCATCAACCCAGCGATATCCCAGCTACCATAGAGCGATCGTTTTTTAAGGGAGCAGCCCAGATTGTGGTAAACGCTACTACCACATTGCTAGAACAGAGTAAGGTTTTGCAAACTCAACTATCAACCTTACCGAAGAGGGGAAAAGGGTAAGGGTTAAAATAGGAAAAAGAATATTCTTCGCCTTTAACCTTTTCCCTACCCCAATGGTATCTGACTACTCTTTGATCGAGGAAAAGTTAAAGTCCAGTTTTGTTTATCATTGAGTTGAAAGTACAAACCTTGGAGAATGAGCCGCAAAGCAATGCGAGTTCTAACAAAGTATCTCACTAGATGAGTTCCCGGTTCAGCAGAGATGTCATCAAAGTTCTGGCTGTAGCCAAATGGTCTTGAGCAGTGGTTACTAGCACCTTTAACTGTCAACACAAAAAATGGAGTTTGCTTATATTCATTGGGAACTATAAAAATACCATATACTTGATGTTTTCCATGCCAGGGTTGAACAACAACCTTAGTAGCTTGTACTTGGAATTTTTGGGTTTTTGATGCCCAAAAAGCCTCAGAGTTACAATCAGAATCATTGATGGGCCACCAAAGTGTAATAATACTCAGTGAAAGCAGTAAAATTAGAATAAAGGTGAATTGGTGACGCATAAAGCCAAGAAAAAGTATTGATCCGGCTGTTATTATTTAGTGAACAATTGTATAGCAACAGCAGTAAAAGTATGTGCTATAAGCTATCACTACAAAAATTCCCACAGAGCAAAAAAAAGACATCGCCCACTTCGAGAACCTAATGACAGTATTAAAGGATGTTTGAAAAGTCCGTTTTCATGTATCTTGACCATTAGAAATCACGCGCCACTTGCTACAAGTCGGGGAATCCTTGACGCTCGTTCGCCCTTGGCGTCTCCCCTTGGGAGAAGACTCGCTACCGCTTCTCTACGAGACGCTGCGCGAACGCTAACACCAACACAGTGGCTTGGCTACACGAGACAAAACTAGCCTCCGCAGGTTAACAAACCCTTGATTTGGTGTTAGTTCATGCAGGTAGAATTTGCTTGTGTAGTAGCGAATTATATTCGGCGAAAACTTTTAAAACATCCTCTTAAACCTAAATTATAATCAAGTGTTTTTTTGTGGTTTTAAACACCGTTTTTTGTAAAATTATAGACGTTTTCACCACTTTTTTTAGTCTATATAAAAGTGTTCAAAGGTTTGTTTGACCACCTGCGTTTCAAGCCGCCTGTCATCTGATACCAAATTTAAAACCGCTGTGTAGGAATGACATTCCTGATTCCGCTTTTAGTACTGACAGTATCACCTTTGTAACGGGGAATGATATGAATACTGGTATGCATAATATTTTGACCTGCTTCTCGATTAATATTCATTCCAACATTAAAGCCATCAGGTTCAAATTCTGTTTTGAGAACTTCTTGTACCTTGTTCACCATAAACCAGCAAGCAGATTGTTCTTTAAATGGTAGTTCAAAATAACTACCAACATGACGTTTAGGAATTACTAAAATATGTCCTTTACTTATAGGATAACCGTCGAAAATAGCATAAGCAGTGGCTGATTCAGTTAATAACTTTAACTTTTTATAAGGATTACAAAATATACAATTATTCAATGAATTGCGTTGGTGATTATAATGAATATACTCATAAAATTCCCGATTTTCATCTAAATAAATTGAATGAAAAGGAAGCTTTACAATACATTGATACGTAGGCTTTTTGTGGACATAATGTTCCCTAAAACCTTCTTTCTTGATATCTCTTCTCACGATATAATAAGCTTTGCCACCTGGTTTTAATAAGTGCGACACTTCCATAAGAACATTAGCTTGTTCTTCAGGCAATAAAACATTTAAAACATAAAAGCAAATTATTGTATCGAACTTATCATGAGGATAATCCGGAAAATAATAAGGATCATAACCTGTAATATCACAACCTTTTTGGCGCAATACTTTAACATCGTTACCAAAGCCACAACCAAAATCTAAAATTTTGCCTTGAAGCAAGTTTTGATTTAATAAAAACTTTGCAGGGAATGATAGGTAAGTTCTTTCAATTGCTGTGAGATGACTAAATTGATTTTTTTGCTGTTTCATGGAATTTCAATGCTGATGTCTCCTTGACTGATGTCAGGAGATCAGGGAGCAATTATTATTTACTGTTATTTTTTTAATTACGCGATCGCATCAGGGTCAATATTTAGCTCACGTAACTTAGCTGCTAATATATCAGCGCGTTGGCGTTCTTGTTCAGCGCGTTGGTGTTCTTGTTCAGCGCGTTGGTGTTCTTGTTCAGCGCGTTGGCGTTCTTGTTCAGCGCGTTGGCGTTCTTGTTCAGCACGTTGGCGTTCTTGTTCAGCTTGTTCGCTGCTCCATAACAGCAAATTTTCTTCTCTGTCCCACCACCGCAGCCAATTCATAGTTTTGCACAATCTTTCACCTTGCCAATTTCCGAGAAATAACTCTAACTCAGGAATCCAAAAACGTCCATTAACATCTGCTTGCTGCAAATTATATTGTCCATTTTGCAAGCAGCGCACTTCTAAACTGGGTTCGTAGGGATCGTAGGTTACGTAGGTTGGAACCTTGAGAATCTGCTCATAAAAATAGAGCTTACCGTAGGGTGGACTTGAGCGGACTGATAATTCTCCACCCTCGGTGTCTGATAGAAATTCCATCACCACAGCCACAGCAGCGCCTTCTAAATTCGGGGTATAACTGCGACGAATCACATCGGCGGCTACAGGCTGCACTTGAGGGACGTAAAGCCAGTCTGGTGCTTTGACGACAATTTTTTTGTTGACTGTGGCTACGAGTCCAAAATTAGAGCCAATCAGCATCTGAGGTTGGATGCGTCCTGAGCTTCCCAAAGCATCGGTAAGCGCCGCAGCAAGAGATGGTTGCTGAATATTTTCCACTGGATCGTCAGGTAAAATGAAGTCGGCTGGAAGTGGCTCCCAAGTAACAGTTGGTTCTTTTTGGATCGGGTGAACTTGTAGAACCATAGAACTACTCCTAATATCAATTCACATTTAGAGAATGGCTTCTGATTATTTATTATGGAAACTTTCGCTCTCGCACTTCCATAGTATAATCTTGCACGGCTTTGGTAATCGTCTCCCGCAGATTTGTATAAACTTTGGCAAAGGGGGGATGCTTCTCTGCAAGTCCGAGGACATCAGAGGTAACTAAAACTTGTCCATCACAATTTTGTCCTGCACCAATACCAATAGTAGGAATGCTAAGTTTTTGGGTAATCTGCATTGCCAAATCTGCGGGTATATGCTCTAACACTAGAGAAAATACACCCGCTTGTTGTAGAGCGATCGCTTCATGTAAAATTCTCTCAGCCGTTTCCTGGGTCTTACCCTGTTGTCGCAAACCAAGTTGATGTACTGATTGTGGTGTCAAACCTACATGACCCATGACGGGAATTCCAGCTTCTACTAATCTGGCGATAGTTTCTGCGATCGCTGGATACCCTCCTTCTAACTTTACCGCTTGAGCACCTGTTTCTTTCAGTACTCGCCCAGCTGAGTGCATCGCTTGTTGCAGACTTTCTTGATACGTCAAAAATGGTAAATCTACCACTACTAATGCGCGTTTTACTCCACGGCGCACAGCTTTGGCATGATACAGCATCTCTTCTAGGGTGATTGGTAGTGTTGTTTCATACCCTAAAACTGCTGCCATTGAGTCTCCCACGAGGATTAAGTCTACACCAGCGGCGTCGAGGAGTTGAGCGATCGCGTAATCCCAAGCAGTTAACGCCACAATTGAACGTCCCTGTTGTTTCCATTGAATTAATTGCTGGGTGGTGACTACCATTTTTTTTTAGTGCTGAGTAATGAGTGCTGAGTAAAACAGATCAGGAGAAGGGGTAGTCTTTTCTTCTCATTCCCCATTCCCCAATCCCTACTTAACGGCGCGACTGAAAGCAATATGGGGTTTTGCACTGCCCATTTTGGGCATTAACCAAGCCAAACCTTCACTAGTCCCAATCCACAATTTGTTGCCAACATCAGACACAAGAGCAAGAACTCGACTAGAAGGAAGTCCGGTAACTTCTTCGTCTAACACAGCTCCTGTATTTGGATTTAATCGTAACAAACCATTGTTAGTCCCGACCCAGATACTACCATCTTTGGCAAAACGCACCGAAGTAACCTCACGCCCACGCAGACGGGTTACAGACCGTAACACAACTCCAGTTGTTGGGTTGATAACTAACAAATTATTGGGCATTCCCGCCCAAATTAACCCTTCTGGACTGATGGCTAAAGCTTGTACAGTTGTTCCTGGTAAATCACCAATCCGCTTCATTATCAAAGCATTGGCAGTATTAACCCGCACTAATCCATCAAGCGTGCCGACCCACAACTGACCTTCAGCATCTAAAGTTAGGGTGTTGGCGCTAACACCAGGTAGATTTTTTAATGTTGTCATCATCAAGCCTTGGTCGGGACTAATTAAAGCTAAGCCGTTATCAGTTCCAGCCCACAAATAACCCCGTTTGTCAAGTAATAGTGACAATACTCGTTTGGAAGGCAAAAATAAATTCTGCGCTGTAATTTCATTAGTGCGGGGTTCTACTCTTATCAGTCCCTCATAACTTCCCACCCACAGGCGTCCAACTTTGTCTTGGGCTAAAGCACCAATGGCAACATTCGGTAAATTAACACGAGCGATAATCTTGCCAGTATTAGGGTCAATCCGCGATAATCCTCGCCAAGAACCCACCCAGAGATTACCTGTAAAATCTGCCAGCAAGTTGCTAACACGATAATCGGTTTCTTGCGTATGCTCTTGCACTCCCCGCTGATTGGGTAAGGAATCTACTTGTGGTGGCGGTGGGGAAGCCGGATAAGCAGGAGTTAAATTAGACGGCTCCATGTCAGGGGTTTTTTGTGACGGAACACTATTACTTATTTTTTGTGCCTTCGCTGGAGTTACCATTGCTACAATACTCATGCTTGGCAAACCTATCAACCCCAGCAAGATAGAAGTAATCAATAAATTAGTACGCTTGCGAATTAATACCACGGTGACATTTCCTTGGGAGACAATACCCATAGCCATTACCTAAGCTGGCTTTGGATTAATTTCAGTGTTCCCCTAGCTTGAATTTTTTAAACGTCATAGGTAATTTTTCTCAGGCTCAAAGCTCCAAAAGCATCGCAATTATCTTCTCGCAGATCAAGAAACTCTTGTAAATAAAGGCTCCATACAGTTAGAGATGAACCTTTGTAAATCATTCTTAACAAAATGTTTAAATCTTTATGTAATAACAAATCTATATATTTAAGTTAAAAAGTTTCAAACAATAACTTATCGAATTCTTGATATATTGTGAAACAAGCTACAAATTACGTGGTGTGCAATTTTTTATCTTTACGCTCACAACTGTGTTAAATCTCTGTGTGGGAAAGTTTTGTTCGCCCACCGAAGTTAAAAGCGGAGGAAGCTCCCGCTCTGACTTCTTGGAAGTCGGCGCTTAGAGTTCTCAAAAACCTCAGTTCAGACTTTCCGCTGTCAAGTAAATTCTCTTGTAGTCTTTTTTCTGTCAAGGGAAAAGATAAGAGAAATACAGAGGCAAGAACGTGTGCCAGCCAGCCCACTCCCCTGAATGCCCCGATTTGTAGGAAAATTATCTAATATATTGCCGCACTTTGCGGGTAGTTTTGGTGGAATTCAAAAGGTTTAGTAGGGTGCGAGAAAAAGATAAAAAAATTTTGATACTAGCAGGACGAGGGGAAAGTATAAGCGCTAGGTCGTGTGCCCTTAGAAGGGGATTACACGGGTGAGGAGGCTTACCACCGCTACCAAAGTGTCCGCCGCAGAAAGACTGCTACCCTCTACTAAAGGCAACCCCTAGCAGGAAATTTCCCTGATATTCTCCTCGCTGGAGGGCGGAAAGAGCGGGGGTGAGGAGAAGTTGCACGGCACGTAATTTGATAAGTAAAAAGATGACTTCTGGGAAGGATAAAATATGTCTTACGCTCAAACTAAGACTCAGAGCAAAACTGGGTATCAAGCCGGTGTTAAAGATTACAGACTAACTTATTACACACCTGATTACACACCCAAAGATACAGATATTCTGGCGGCATTCCGGGTTACACCCCAGCCTGGAGTTCCCTACGAAGAAGCCGCAGCGGCTGTGGCGGCTGAGTCTTCCACTGGTACTTGGACAACTGTATGGACAGACTTGCTCACCGACCTAGATCGCTACAAAGGTCGTTGCTACGATATTGAACCAGTTCCCGGCGAAGATAACCAATTTATTGCTTACATTGCCTATCCCCTGGATCTGTTTGAAGAAGGCTCTGTAACCAACATGTTGACCTCTATTGTAGGTAACGTATTTGGTTTCAAAGCATTGCGGGCGCTGCGTCTGGAAGACTTACGGATTCCTGTAGCTTACCTCAAGACCTTCCAAGGACCTCCCCACGGTATCCAAGTTGAGCGTGACAAGTTAAACAAATACGGTCGTCCTTTGCTGGGTTGTACAATTAAGCCCAAATTAGGTCTTTCGGCTAAGAATTACGGACGCGCTGTATACGAGTGCTTACGCGGTGGTTTGGACTTCACCAAAGACGACGAAAACATTAACTCCGCACCATTCCAACGGTGGCGCGATCGCTTCTTGTTCGTTGCTGAAGCTATCCACAAAGCTCAAGCTGAAACCGGTGAAATCAAAGGTCACTACCTAAACGTCACCGCTCCCACCTGTGAAGAAATGCTGAAACGGGCTGAGTACGCTAAAGAACTCAAAATGCCCATCATCATGCACGACTACCTCACCGCAGGTTTCACCGCCAACACCACATTGGCTCATTGGTGTCGTGACAACGGTCTGTTGCTGCACATCCACCGTGCTATGCACGCCGTTATTGACCGTCAAAAGAACCATGGTATCCACTTCCGCGTTTTAGCTAAAGCGCTGCGGATGTCCGGTGGTGACCACATCCACACTGGAACAGTGGTTGGTAAGCTGGAAGGTGAACGTGGGATCACAATGGGCTTCGTTGACCTACTACGTGAAAACTATGTTGAGCAAGACAAGTCTCGCGGTATCTACTTTACCCAAGACTGGGCTTCTCTACCTGGTGTAATGGCAGTTGCTTCCGGTGGTATCCACATCTGGCACATGCCGGCACTCGTAGAAATCTTTGGTGATGACTCCGTACTGCAATTTGGTGGTGGTACTCTAGGACACCCCTGGGGTAATGCTCCTGGTGCTACTGCTAACCGTGTAGCTTTAGAAGCTTGTGTCCAAGCTCGTAATGAAGGTCGCAACTTGGCTCGTGAAGGTAACGACATTATCCGCGAAGCCGCTAAGTGGTCTCCTGAATTGGCCGTTGCTTGCGAACTTTGGAAAGAAATCAAGTTCGAGTTTGAAGCAATGGATACCGTCTGATAAAGGCTGAAGGTGGAAGGATAAAGGCTGAATGTTAAATTACTTTAATCACTTCATCCTTCATCCTTCATACTTCATACTTTTAAGGGCTGGGGTCAAGCATGAATCTCAAGCAAATTGCGAAAGACACAGCCAAGACTCTCCAAAGCTACCTGACTTATCAGGCTCTAAGGACAGTACTGGCACAGCTAGGCGAGACTAATCCTCCATTAGAACTTTGGCTGCATAACTTTTCTGCTGGCAAAATTCAGGACGGAGAAGCATACATTGAGCAACTGTTCCGAGAAAAGCCAGATTTGGCATTGCGGATCATGACTGTCAGGGAACACATTGCGGAGGAAATCGCGGAATTTTTACCGGAAATGGTTTGTACTGGCATTCAGCAAGCCAATATAGAACAGCGTCGCCAGCATCTAGAACGCATCACACTAATTGATACATTAAACCCCAGTCTGCAATCAGAACAGCAAACAACCTTAGATCAGAACTTGGATAACTCATCCAGTTAGTTAGTCAACCAGTAGTAAAAATCGCAACCCATCATCAACAGCTATGCAAACTTTACCAAAAGAGCGTCGTTACGAAACCCTTTCTTATCTGCCTCCCCTTTCTGACGCTCAAATTGCCAAGCAGATCCAATATATTTTGAGTCAAGGTTATATTCCTGCGATCGAGTTTAACGAAACTTCTGAGCCAACGGAATTATTCTGGACAATGTGGAAACTGCCTTTGTTTGGTGCTAAATCCACTCAAGAAGTACTGAGCGAAGTCCAAGGCTGCCGTTCTCAGTTTAGCAACTCCTATATCCGTGTTGTGGGTTTTGATAACATCAAGCAGTGCCAAGTTCTCAGCTTTCTTGTTCACAAACCCAACACCAGCAGATACTAAAGTTTACACGCTTTAAGTAATTAATATGAGAGGTGGAATTATCTGCCTCTCTTGTTTAATTTGTTTTAAACGCATAGGCGCTTCTCTACGAGACGCTACGCGAACGCCTTACCGCAGGGCAGGGTAGACACGCAGAGGTTTACGCAAAGGAACGCGGAGCTACTCTGCGTTTTCCTCCGCGTGTCTCTGCGTTTTTTTAGGTTCTACGATAAGTGAGAATTTGTTTTGTTGGTGACTCTTTTGTCAACGGGACTGGCGATCCAGAATGTCTCGGTTGGACAGGCAGAATATGCGTTAATGCTAATAAAAAAGGTTATGACATTACTTACTATAATTTAGGAATTAGGCGAGATACGAGTACTGATATAGCAAAGCGCTGGATACAAGAAGTATCAGCTCGATTGCCTCAAGAATATGACGGTAGAGTTGTGTTCTCTTTTGGGCTGAATGACACGACTCTGGAAAATGGTCAAATCCGTGTGAGTTTTACAGAGTCTATCAAAAATGCTAGCAAAATTTTAAGTGAAGCTAAACAGTTATATCCTGTGTTAATGGTTGGGCCTGCGCCTTATGTAGATGAAGAAGACCCTCAAAGAAAGCAGAGAACTACCAATTTATCCAAACAGTTTGCTTTGATTTGTCAAGAATTTCATATACCTTATTTAGACGTTTTTCCAATATTAGAAAATTCAAATATCTGGGTAAAGGAAGCAAAAAATCATGACGGGGTTCATCCCAGAGCAGGAGGCTATACAGAATTTGCCCAAATAGTAGAAAATTGGGACGCTTGGTTAAATTGGTTTTCTCTAATTTAATAAGGCGATCGCTTTTAGTGTACGCTTTGGGCGATCGCCTGCCTTGATTTTCCTCAGAACAATCATCGGTATACTAGATGTAAAGACATTCCTTCCAGGAATCTGCTCATGACGGCATCAATCAAGCATAACCTAGGCAAAAACTCACTTATCCCACCTTTAGAAAGTGGGGATAGACTCACTCGCCATGAATTTGAGCGTCGATATCACGCCATGCCACATACTAAAAAAGCAGAACTAATAGAAGGAGTCGTCTACGTGGCATCACCCTTACGTTTCAGAAGTCATGGAAAACCTCATGGTGACTTGATCATCTGGTTAGGAACTTATAAAGTTTCCACCCCAGGTGTGGAGTTAGGTGATAATACCACAGTCCGCTTAGATTTAGATAACGAACCTCAGCCTGATGTTGTATTGTTAATTGATGAAATATTGGGTGGACAAGCACGCATTAGTGAAGATGACTACATCGAAGGCGCACCAGAATTAGTTGCTGAAGTTGCCGCAAGTAGTGCCGCTAATGATTTATATGATAAAAAGAAAGCCTACCGTCGCAACGGAGTAAAGGAATATATTGTCTGGCAAATTTTAGAAAATAAACTAGATTGGTTTTGCTTAGAAAATGGTGAATATATATCATTGGAACCGGATAAAAATGGTGTGATTAAAAGTCAGGTTTTTCCGGGTTTGTGGTTAAATATACAAGCATTATATACTGGAGATATGACAAGAGTTTTGGCTATGCTACGACAGGGTTTGAGTAGTGAAGCACACAGTGATTTTGTGCAGCAGTTAGCAATAAAGTCTCAGTCATAAATTTCTAAATTGATTATCTTTAAATAGCAGATATAAGCATTGATATTTTTGAGCGATCGCACTCATTATCATCAAATATGAAAGTGCAAATTTATATTCGCCAGATCCTCTGCTGCTTTGCGCCGTGCTTCTGTTTACTGACGCGATCGCCTCTGTGACACAAGTACAATCTTAATTAAAATTATTTCTCACTTATTGGTGCGATCGCTTAACTTATGGGCAGAGTAAAGATTTTAATTGGGTGCTTTCTGCTCTGTCCGGTATTATTTTACGCTCAGTATGTTAGTTCAAAGACATAGAAACACGGGAACGCGGCGAGAAAGCGCGATCGCTGTCCCCAGAAAAACTTAACATTATATTTAGAAGTGCTAACTATTTATAAGACAGGCTAATGGCTTACTACATTGCTCCTCGCTTTTTGGACAAACTTGCTGTTCACATCACCAAAAATTTCTTGAAACTTCCTGGTATTCGAGTACCCATAATTTTGGGAGTTCATGGACGCAAAGGTGAAGGTAAGTCCTTTCAATGTGAGTTGGTCTTTGAGAAAATGGGTATCGAAGTGACTCACATCTCTGGTGGAGAGTTGGAAAGTCCTGATGCAGGAGATCCAGCACGTTTAATTCGTCTGCGCTACCGCGAAACAGCAGAACTGATCAAAGTGCGCGGTAAAATGTGTGTTTTGATGATTAACGATTTAGATGCGGGTGCTGGCCGCTTTGATGAAGGCACTCAATATACTGTAAACACGCAGTTGGTAAATGCCACACTGATGAATATTGCTGATAATCCCACAGATGTGCAGTTACCTGGAAGCTACGATTCCACGCCTTTACATCGTGTACCGATTATTGTCACAGGGAATGATTTTTCCACTCTTTACGCGCCATTAATTCGAGATGGTCGGATGGATAAATTTTACTGGGAACCTGATAGAGATGATAAAGTGGGCATTGTTGAAGGGATTTTTGAACCAGATGGACTTTCGCGCCGGGAAATTGAACAGTTAGTTGATACCTTTGCGAATCAATCAATTGACTTTTTTAGCGCTTTGCGATCGCGCATTTATGATGAACAAATTCGCAACTTCATCTATCAGATAGGTTTTGAACGCGTATCCTTGCGTGTAGTTAACAGTCTAGAAGGGCCACCAGAATTTAAAAAGCCAAATTTCAGCTTATCTCACTTAATCGAGTCTGGTAACTTGATGGTTGGCGAACAAAAACGGGTAGAGAATTCCCAGTTAGTTGATGAGTACAACCGACTTAATAGAGGCAGAAATTATCAAGCTGCACCACCTGTTGTCACACCAATTAGTCAGCCATCAACTAAAGAAGCAGCTAATAAATCTCAGCAACAGGAAGTATCAAATACCCATTTAAGCTTGGAGACACAAGCACAAATTAGACAATTATTATCTCAAGGTTACAAAATTAGCATTGAACATGTAGATGAACGACGTTTCCGTACGGGTTCTTGGCAAAGTTGTGTTAATAGTCATATTGATGCAGAGTCGGACGCAATATCAAATCTGGAATCATCTCTGGCAGAATATAGCGGTGAGTATGTGCGCTTAGTAGGTATTGATCCAAAAGCTAAACGGCGGGTTTTGGAGACGATTATTCAACGACCGAATGGTAAAAACTAAAAGCGTCACTTTTCGTGTTTACAATATTTAATTGAGCTTCAGCAATATATTTGCTAGCTTCTCACCTAGCTTCTCAATAGATTCTTGCTGTTTACCATCTTTTAACGTGCCATCGGCATTGAAAGCTTCGTAAGCTTTGGGTACAGCAACCTGATCGGGAAGTACCAAAACTCTAATATTTCCTAGGATAGCCCGTAAGTGAACCAAGCCCCGTAGACCTCCCAGACCGCCTGGCGAAGCGCTCATAATCGCAGCAACCTTGTCTACAAAAGCAGCTAACGGGGGTTCATTAGGAGATGGACGAGATGCCCAGTCGATGGCATTCTTCAAAACTGCTGTCAGTGAACTATTATATTCAGGTGAAGCAATTAGCAACCCTTGATGAGAAATCAGTAAATCCTTAAACCTGTGGGCATTGGCAGGTAGACCTTCTTGAGCTTCTAGATCCTCATCAAAAAGAGGTAAGGGTAAATCACGCAGATCTAGATAAGTTACTTCTGCACCAACTGCCTTAGCACCATTTGTGGCAATTTTCACCAGTTTTTTGTTGTAGGAATCAGTGCGTGTGCTGCCAGCAAAAGCCAAGATTTTGGGCTTATGTACCATAAAAGTATCCGTTTAAGGGAATGGATTAGCCAATTCAAGTGCATTATCCAGTTTTGTTGCGATCGCCTTTTGCTTTTTTTAAATTTTCTTTACAAGCACCTGCTTCATTTCAGAATCACTCGTTCAGATTCTTCACTACAGTAAACATCTAACTGTACTTCTGTAGGAAATCGGTCTGTGTCAAAACGAAACGCTTTCCCACCTTGAGCCGCTATTGCTTGGAGAACCAAGGAAATGCTTTCGTTATCTTCGCTTTAAAATAGTCATAATTGCTTTTTTATTACAAAGAAAGGCAGAGGGTCGAGGGCAGCTATGCTGAAGGTTAAAAGTATTAATTAAAACTAAAGTTGCAGGGTTTAAAGCTCAGTTTAAATCAATAATTATACGGAGACTGTTTGCAGCGAGGTATAAAACGTCTTTGTAACAATCCCACTCTTTTAAGGGTGGGTTCCCTTCAGCATAGCTGCCTTTCTTGCTAAAAACAAGAAAGCCCGGCCACGAAATAGATAATTTATGCAAATACAGATTTTTGGCTAAAAATGAGGCTAATTTTCCGAAATAGCACTAAACAGTTTTGAAGTAATTTTTAGACTTAGACAAAGTTTTCTAAAGTTCAACAATAATTGCACGTCAAAAATTCAAGGTGAAAATTATGCTTGTCTCTACTTTTGAGCTTCTCGTCAAACGACAATTTCCTAAACAGGAAGATATTCCTGTAAAAGTACCATTGGATTTAAAAGCTAAGATTGGCAAGCTTAGTCGTACAGTTATCCAAGGCTATTTTCTAACTATTAGTAATGTTAATGCCTTTGATGTAACTGTTTCTCTTGTCTTCACGATAGTATCTAATCCTCCTGTAGATATTCAGGAACTTGTCGGCTTTATTGATGTAGATGAGAGTAATATGTTGGCTACTATTGAGCCTGATTTTGCTCCTAATAAAATCAGATTTACGAGAACTATTCCAGCTAGCGACACAGGTTTATTTCTTCTACAGCCCAATATTCTTCAACCAGAATTATTAAAGAATGAAGAGTTTGAGGTTAGAGGTTATGTAGAAATTTTCATATCTTCTCTTTCGACGGGTTATAACTCTGCTAAATTACTATTGACTCCTGAGCATCGAGGAACATTTTACAAAAACTTAGATGTAGAAGGAACTAAAGTTCAGCTAGATCAAATTGCCTACTCTCTTCCTACACCTCATGGCGGTTCTCTGTTTGAACTTTCCTACCATTAAAATGTGAATTAACCTAACATAATTAGCTTTGTAATAAGCCTCATTCATGCATAAATTTATTTAATTTTATGAATGAATAAGGCTTATTTTCTCCTAAATATATATCTGTTTAGTGGCAAATTCAATCACGAATATGATGAATCTAAAGCTGAGATTTAAACCAGTTTCTTTTAGTTGGGTTGCTCTACACCCTCAACCTAAAGGAGTAATCCAATTCATTGGTGGAGCTTTTTTTGGTACATTTGTCCCCATGTTTTTTTATCGATATCTACTTGAATGTTTATTCAAGCAGGGCTATACAATAATTCTCTTGCCATTTAATTTTACTTTTGACCATTATAGAGAGGCGAGTTTTCTTATTAGAGAACAATATAAACTCATGCCAGAATTAGTGAGAATGGCAGAATTAGCAGGTTATGACTATAAAACTTACCTAGATGATTCTAACTTTAATTGGATAGGTCATAGTATTGGCTGTAAATACATTGCACTTTTAGAAGCTTTTAGTAATTTACCTAAAGAACGAGAGCAACTAGAAGTATTTATTTGGGAAATAGTCAGAAAAACTTCAGTTAATTTATCCCCAGAAAAACAAGCAAAAAGATTTCAAAGTGTTGTTGATGATTTAGAGAATCTAATTAATGAGCTTGAGGACAAACGTTCCGAGGCTAAAAAATTAACTTCCTATTATGTCAATCAAGATGTAGCTAAACTTCAAAATGTTTTTGATGAATCAGATGTAAAAATTAACAGCATCTTTATTAAAAGTCAACCATCTATACTATTAGCACCCGTAAATACTGGGCTTGATAGTGCCATTAAACCTAATGTCTTAGCAAATTTTCTGATCAATCTTGGTTTTAACGTCAAACCAACTCCTCAAGAAACCGAGGCTTTAATTGAAGATAGTAAATTCTTTAATTTGCTTGGCTTAGTTTATTTCCCTTTAGATAATATAGGCAAATCTACACGGGAATGGTTCTTCAATTACTTAAAAAAGCCCCCAGAAGATTTTCGAGCCAAACTCAAAGGAGGACATTTAAGACCTTTAGCATTACGTCTAGGGAATTTAGTTCTCAATTTCCCAGACAATTTTTTTGTTCCTCTTATTGAATCTGTCAACCAAAGAAATGCAGAATTTGAAGTTTACGTACTCCAACTGCTCAATTATTTAGAACAAAAGCGCAAAGATAATAACAAATAATTTCAATCTTTCCTTCTAGAACACTAATTAAGACTGAAGGTCGGGAAGAAGGAAGTGAAGGGAAAGCGCGTGAGATAGCTATCAATTTACTGGCGGAAGGAATGTCAGTTGAAATAGTTGCACGGATCACTGGTTTATCCGTTGAAGTAGTGCAACAGTTACCTCCGCCAACTAACAACTAAGTTCATGCTGCTACAGCTAGCTGCCCGGACTCCTAAGAACGTAATCGCCTCGTCTGCACTATTAGCAAATCTCTTCATCCCGTATGTGCGGGGTCTGGAATACCAGCCTTCTTGGTTACAGCCGATATAACCTACTAATTGGTTATTACGGTAAAGTTTAGTGCTAAAGGATACCCATTTAATTTTGGTATGCCATAGATTGAACTTGACGCAAGCTTCTTCTAATTCATCACTCAGACGTTTGTTCCATTCCCGTGGTGTTTCTGGTAGCGTTGCTTTAACCTCTAAAACTCTTGTAGCGAACCAGTCCCGGTCAAAGGGTAGCCGTCCGCCACTGACTAACTGCACCCATACCGTAATTCCGCCTTCAATCCAGATGGTGCGAACTGATTCGGGTTAAACTTGGATAATCTCGGCAATGATGCGGCGATCGCGAGATGTTAGGGGGTCTTGGGTTGGGGCTACAGCTTCGGTTTGGGCTAGCGCTGCACAGAGGTTTTTGCGTGAGCAATGAGTAACATATAGGGTGGGCATTGTATGCTCACCCTAGTGCAGTTTATTCTTAATCTTCAATCCCCAGTCCCTTCTACAATGTATCATCACCATCTGAAGGGTACTTTTGAGTCATAGCATATTCATCGCTATCAGATGGGTATTTCCTAGTGGCGGCATCTTCATTATCAGAAGGAAACTTCAGCGTCGTAACTATTCCACCACACCTGCCTCCTATTGCCTCCATTTCCTCTTCAGTCAACTCTTCAGGAGATTGTCCTTCTAAGAAGCGGGCAAAGAATGGAACTGCTTGCGAATCTAAATCTTCTACTTTGATGTTAGACATAACTTTAGCTCCTTTGGTCAAGTGAATTTAAATTTATACTCAATTTATGGTTTTTAAACAATAACCATAAATCATCATAATTAATGGACTTTTGTCTTTAGCAGTTTCTTATATAATTTTTCGGGACATAATTAATACACTATCGAGTGAACTCTACCAGACATGGTGAAAGCAAACGATATTGACCGAGCAGCAGAATTGGTTGACTTAGGTCGGGTTTTGGCACAGACGCTAGATATCACTTGTATACATAAATTTGTGGCTCTATTAGTTGAAAAAATTTAGGGACATAACTGTAATAGTTATGTCCCTAAATAATAGGAGCTTATGCTATCAATCAACTAAAAATCCCCATCAGGGAAGTACAGCCGACTATCGACTCCGGGCTATGGACTCTTGACTTGAAGTTTCAGAGTCTGAAAGTTTCGCTTTAGTAAACTTTTTGCCTGTTACCCAAGCAAGACATAACTGGCGGAAATGATCACCCCGCACCTCAAAATTTGGGTACTGGTCGAAACTAGCGCAAGCTGGAGATAGCAGTACCACAGATGCATGATACAACTGGGCTAATTCTGCCGACCTGATGACTGCCCTTTCCATCGTTTCCACAATTTCGGATGAATAATACCCTACCTCTTGGAGGCGTTGAGCAAACGCGGGTGCGGCAGAACCAATTAATAATACAGCAGCAGCCGAGGAGTGAATTTTTGCTAGCCAGCCAGTATCATCGCCTGCTTTGGCTTCTCCGCCAGCAATCAAAATCGCTGGATTTTTTACAGATGCTAAGCCAACTTCGGCAGCATCGTAGTTGGTGGCTTTGCTATCGTTAATAAAATCAATGCCTTCCCAGGTGCAGATATGCTCCAAACGATGGGCGACGCCAGGGAATTCCCGAATTGCACGCGTAATAGCATCACAACCAATACCTGCCAACCTCGCCGCTGCTACAGCCATGAGTAGATTTTGCTGATTATGTTCTCCCACCATCCGTAAAGCAGACACTTCCACAACAGTTGCTGGTGCTGACGATACAGTCAACTTTTCCACAACCCAGCCATTTTCAATGTAAAAGCCTCGTTCGCCAATCAAAGAATCTTTTCCTTTGACACTTGTCCAATAGGCATCAGGCCAATGACTTTGACCTAGCTTGCTCAAATAGCCATCATCGCCATTGAAAACTTGAAACTTAGATTGATGCAACAGTTTTGCTTTGATGTTGTAGTAGTTCTCTAAAGTCTTGTGGCGACTAAGGTGATCCGGTGTGAAAGTAGTCCAAATACCGATACGGGGAGCAAGAGTATTTGATGATTCTATTTGATAGCTACTGACTTCAGCAATTACCCAATCGAGTGAGGAGTTATCAAATTTTTCCCTAGTTTCCCTAGCTTCTCCAGTCCCCAATCCCCCCTGAGACAGAGCAACGTCGCAAGCAGCGTAGCCAATATTACCGCAGGCGGGTGCATTTAATCCTGCTGCTTGAAAAATGGCAGTAATTAAAGCTGTGGTAGTAGTTTTGCCGTTGGTGCCGGTAATTCCTACCCAAGGTAGAGATTGTAGATGTCGCCAGGCGAGTTCCATTTCCCCAATAGTTTCAATGCCTAGTTCTCGTGCCTGAATTAATACAGGAATATCCCAAGGCACGCCAGGACTAACAACTATTAATTGGGGTAAATTAGCACCATTCAATTCCAGGGATTGGCCTAGTTTAACGGTTATTTGCTCGGCAGAAAGTTCTTGTTGTTGCTGAAGGAGGGTTTCGGAGATGGTGCGATCGCTTAGCTCCACCTCCCAACCTTCCCGTTGCAACAATCTCGCCGCAGCAACACCGGACTTTCCCAATCCAATCACATGAGCTTTGGACATAGATTGCAGCAGAGTCCCTGGTTAAGCACTCCCTATAGTAGCGCTTATTGGCAAAATTACACAACTTTTTGTTAGCCTACGCTACAAATTTTTGACGATCGCCCCAAAATCAGCTAATACACGGGCATGATTACGAACTAATCCCAGCAAATGTAAGCGATTACGCTTGACTTCAGGATCCGTATCCATCACTAAGACGCTATCCGCCCCGTCAAAAAAGTTACTTACAGCCGGGGCAATATTTGCTAATGCTGCTACTAACAGTTGATAATTCCGTGTCTGCTGTGCTGCTTCAGTTTGTGGCACTAAGTCAACTAAGGCATTATACAAAGCAACCTCAGAAGATTTTTGGAATAGTTCTTGACGGACTACGGGTGTTGGTTCTAGCTGTTTGGTATCCAAATCACCTTGGGCCGCTAATCGCGTGGAACGGTTAACGGTTTCGTAGATGGTATCCAAGGTGTTGTCGTTACGGATTTGTTGCAAGTATAAGGCGCGATCGCGGACATCTAATAAATCCTTTAATGCCCGTTCTGTATATTCTGGGTCATTTTCTCCCAAAACCGCATTTACCAAATCGTAATCAATTTGTTTTTCTTCTTGTAGTAGGGTGCGGATACGTTGTAAGAAAAATTCTTGCAACGCTGCGGTTAATGATGCCTGATTTTTGTCAAATTTCGCTGCAAAGTCTGCTGATATTTGCGCCAATAAATCATCTAAATTTATCGGTAGATTATAAAACAAAGCAATTTTAACTACAGCATTTGCAGCACGGCGCAAGGCGAAGGGGTCAGAAGATCCAGAGGGAATTAAACCTAAGCCAAAGATACTCACCAAAGTATCTAATCTATCTGCCAAACCGACAATTTGACCTGTGAGTGTTTCCGGTAAAATGTCACCGGCTCCTGTTGGTAGATAATGTTGAAAAATTGCCTTTGCTACTTCGGCATCTTCACCACTGAGTAAGGCATATTTTTCTCCCATAATACCTTGCAATTCGGGAAATTCATATACCATTTGAGTGACCAAATCTGCTTTACATAATAAGGCAGCACGTTGGATTTTTTGGCTTTGATTTGCCTCTAATTCTAATTTGGTGGTAATTTGCTCGGCAATCTTAACTACTCTATCTACCTTGGCACGCAACGAACCCAACTCTTCTTGGAAAGTGACTTTTTCTAACTGGGGTAAAAAGCTTTCTAAAGGCTTGGTTAAATCAGCTTCGTAGAAAAATCTCCCATCAGCTAATCTGGCACGAATTACCCTTTCATTCCCTACGGCAACAATATCTGATTTAGTTGGATCACCGTTAGAAATGGTGATGAAATTGGGCAATAATTCTTGTTCAGAACTACCTATTTTGAATACAGGGAAATAACGTTGATGAGTCACCATAACTTCAGTAATTACTTCAGTTGGTAACTCCAAAAATTCTGGTTCAAATTTACCAACAACTGCGGAAGGATATTCTACAAGGTTGGTTACTTCCTCTAACAAATCAGGGTATATTACTGTATACCCGCCTAAATTCTCTGCTAGTGCATTTACTTGCTCTTTGATCACATTTGCTCGTTCATCAGGATAAACTGTGACGTAGGCATGACTTAGGGTTGTAAGATAATCAGTAGCCTGGGTAATTGTCACGGTTTCTGGATGTAAAACACGATGACCTTGAGAAATGCGATCGCTCTTTATCGTCTTTGAACCATTCACCAATTCAATCGGTAGCACCTCTGCATCTAACAAAGCTACCAGCCAGCGGATTGGTCGCGAAAACTTGGCATCCCCATCACCCCAACGCATGAACCGCTTACCTTCTAAACCCCAAATCCACTGGGGAACAAGTTCTGTTAAAATTTCCGCCACAGGACGACCAGGAATTCTTTTTTGTACAAAGACAAATTCCCCTTTATCTGTGGGACGGATTTCTAAAGCGTCTATTTCCACGCCTTGCTTTTTAGCAAAACCTACTGCTGCTGGTGTTGGTTTACCATCTTTAAAGGCGGCTTGGGCGGGAGGGCCTTTAATTTCTTCTTCGCGGTCTGGTTGCTGGGATGGTAGACTTTTGATGAGTACCGCCAAGCGTCTAGGAGTACCGTAAACTTCTACAGCTTCCGTTGTTAGACCATTGGCTTCTAGACTTTGGGGAATGCGCTTTTGCCATTGCGTTATAGCATTACTAAGAAAACTTGCAGGTAGTTCTTCTGTACCAACTTCTAATAAAAATGCTAAATTTCCTGATATATCAACACTCTTAACCTTTGTCATCAGAATACTACACGAAAGATATACAATATTAGACTAGTTAAGTAATAGCGTTGTTTTGAGTAATATTTATTACTCAAATGCTACACAAACTTTTGTACCACCAAAATTATATATCTCCTGGATATTGTAAAGTTGATTAGACAAATACTTCAACGACACACACTAAGTTTTTTTTCTTCTTCGGGATTAGTTACAAGGTAATCTTTGAGGCGATCGCACCCTTCAATCAAAAGTTCATCTAATCCCCGCATACGCCACACAATTACCGTCTTGTCTTTACTGGCTGTAGCCAGAAATTTACCATTCGGGCTAAAATCTGCACTTCTCACAAAGCCTTGATGACCTCTAAATTCTGCTACTTGTTGTCCTGATAAATTCCACAATTTGGTTGTGTAGTTTGCTGAAGATGTAGCCAGCAGTTTACCATCCCGGCTGAAACTTATTTGTGTGACTCTGCCTTCATAAGTCTTAAATTCTTTTAACTGCTTTCCTGCATAATCCCACAGCCTGACAGTACCATCATCTCCAGATGTAGCCAATTTATTCTCCTTGGGGCTAAAACCAACAGTGTTAACATAGCCCTTATGACCTATCAATTTTTTAGACTCCTTGCTACTAATATCCCACAGCAATGCTGTCCCTTTTTCTCCAACTGTAGCTAGCAGCTTGCCATCTGGACTAAATCTAGCGGTCTCAAGTTTACCTTCATGCAGAAATTCTTTTAACTTGTTTCCTTTGAGATCCCACACTTTTGCCATGCCATCATCTCCAGCAGTAACAAGCTTATCTTCTTGAGGATGGAAATTGATACTCCGTATTGCTTGAGAATGCCCCTCGAAGGGTTTCTGAGGCTTTAACGATTCTCCGGTGCGCGTCCAGAGCTTTATTGTGCCATCTTCTCCACCTGTAACAATTAGGTTTTTTGCTTTGTCTGGGCTAAAACGTACAGTATTGACACCACCTTGACCGGCTTTGAATTGTCTTATCAGCTTCCCTTTAAGATCCCAAAGCCTAATATAGTCATCATCTGAAGCTGTAACGAGTAAGTTGCCTTCTGGGTTAAAACGAACACTAGCAACAGCTTTTTCATGCCCCTCTAGTTTGATTAAGGGGTTTTTGGGTTTGATTAATGATTTTCCTGAAATTGCCCAGAGCCTTACCGTACCATCTTCTTTTCCAGCGGTGGCAAGCGTATCCCCCTGCTCATTAAACCGGATGCTGACAACACTACCCTGATGACCTAGAAATTCTGCTTGTAGTGTTGCCTTAAAATTATTCCATAGCCGGACTTTGCCATTGCTACCTGATGTAGCAATCAAACCATCGTTGCGAATACGAACTGTCTCAACACCTTCTTGATGAGCCTCAAATTTTGCCAGTTCTTCTCCAGCAAGATTCCACAGCCGAACTGTACCATCATCTCCAGCAGTAGCAACTTGCTTTTTCTTGGGGTAAAACCAGACACTGTTGACACTACATTTTTTAGTATCTTTGACACTGCATTCATGACCCTTAAATGTTGCCAATTCTGTCCCCTTGATATCCCAAAGTTTTGCCAAGCCGTCCTCTCCAGCCGTGGCAAATTGCTGAATATTATCAGGATTAGGATTGAGACTTTTGATACTTCCCTGATGGGCATCTATTGTTAAAATAGGTTCTCCAGTGAAACGCCACAATTTGACTTTGCCATCGTCTCCAGTTGTTGCTAGCAGGTTGCTCTTGGGAAGAAAACGCACATTGTTGACACTACATTTATCACCTTCTTTTGGTCGGTCGTATTCTCCTAATTGTTGTCCATTCACACACTTATGATACATGGATGTTATTAAATGAGGTGACTGCTGTGTTGAGACATTCCACAGTTTTACCCAGCCGTTAGTTGCACCTGTAGCTAGTATTGTTTGATCTTCACTAAAATCGATACTTTTGATACTGTTATTGTGCAGTTTAGGCTTTTTCAATTCTTTTCCTTGGAAATTTCGCCACGTAACTGTGCCATTTTCTCCACCAGCAACAATTACTTCCTCTTGTTTTTCCTTCTTAAGAAAACGAATACTGTTTATACCTCTTTGATAAGTATTGATTTGATTTGTTTGATGAATATTATCTAGAATTTTCTGCAAAGCTAGCAGTGGACTTGTGGCTGGACAGTCTTGTAAACATTGACTATTCCAAAAAACCATCTTTTTAACTTCTTGTCCGGCTTCCATTGCTGACACTAAAGCTTCGATTTCTCCCGCGCCAGATTCAAAATTTCTTAACGCGGTGACTCCAGAGGCTTCAACTTCAGCTGTCCATCGTAGCCAAAATGCAACCATAGCCAGCATTGAGACTACTACGAAACCACCTGTCAGCCCAAATAGAGTCAGTTTGCGGCGGCGTTCTTTTTGCTTGCGATCGCGATCGCGCAATGCTAAACTTTGCTGAATAAAATCTTGCTCTGCTTGACTCAATTCCTCTTGGCGTAGCTTGAGCCAATTTTCCGCCTGTCCTAGAGGGACACCTCGCAGTAATGGCCCTTCATCTTTGCCAGCATTTTCCCACTGACGCATTCTTGAGCGTAGTAATTCTTGCCAAGTACGGAAAGAGCGATCGCTTTCCATCCATCCGTACAGTCGTCCCCATTCCCGAATCAAGGTTTCATGGACAATCTCTACTGTTTCTTCACCATGCCCCATGCTCCATTCCCTATGCCCAAAAACTCCATCCCCTTGTGGATGGAGTTTTTCATCAAGTCCAGTCACCACTAACCGCGCATCCGCTAGACGTTTAACCAAATCCCAATTATTGTCTCCTACCTCATTTCTGGTAGCTAATCGGCGGGTGTCTTCTGTCCCTTCCCCAGGACGCACCAGTTGGACAAATATTTGCTGTGCTTGTTGTTGCTCCTCTGGTTTGAACTTATCAAACTCAGCTTCTGCATGGTTCGCCAACGACTTTTCGACACCGCCGATGGCTTCGTAAGCAGCATGAGTCATCTGGCGATTTTGCTGCTTTGCCCATAGTTGCGTCAAAGTAAACTCTAATAATGGTAAATTCCCTGGTGAATCCGCCACCGCGTTCAAAATCCGCTCTGCAAGACCCTCTTCTAACCTTACCTCTTGCTTGTTTGCAGGTTGAGCGATCGCCTGTTGCAATTCTTGTTGGTTCATCGGAGCAAGTTTTAAATCAGCATTCTGCAAAGCATCAGCAAAGCGACGATCAGAAAGCGCATACCCCAAAAAATCAGCCCGCAGAGTTAGCAAAAGGGTAAAATTCTGTACCAGTTCAGCGGCTTCTAGTAATTGATTTAAAAATAATTGACGCTCTTTAACATCTGAGCAAGAAGCGTAAAGCTCCTCAAATTGATCAACCACCAGTAACAGGCGCTTATCCTCGTTCTCTGACAAAATACGCGATAAAACAGTATGTGCTGCAACTTGTTGCGATCGCAACCCACGAGCTAATTTTCCTGCATCAATATCTTGTTGCGTCTTTCCCTTGTCTGGTTCACGCAGGCGCACAATTACTGCTGCGAGTTCATCTACAGGATGCGTTTTTGGGCGAAAGGACTCAATTAGCCAATTACCTTGCTGGCGTAAATTAGGAATCAAACCGGCAAACACTACACTAGATTTACCGCTACCAGAAGCCCCAATTACCGCTACTAATGATTGTTTTTGGACTGTATCTACTAGTTTCTGGGTGAAAATATCCCGCCCGAAGAAAAACTGTGCATCAGCTTCCCGGAAAGGAAATAAACCGCGATAGGGACAACAAGCAATAGCTTGCTCACGCAACACAGACCATGCGTTTACCAACACCTGTGTGGGAATCATAAACCCAACTTTGGCTTCTGGTCGGTTGATGTCTACTGCTACTGCTATTCCTGCTATACCTTGAAGCTCATCATCCCATATCGGCGCACCACTAAAACCAGGCTCTAGTCTATAACCTGGTTGTTTTACATCCTCTAGCTGCACCCAACCTTTAGCTGTGCGTCCACGTAAAACGCCAGTAGCCCAAACACCATCTGGTTGTCCCGCCGGAAAACCCAATACTCGCAAAGGATGTCCCCCCCAATCATCAGATGTAATTAATGGTGCTTGAGCCTGATTTCGGGGAAAATGTGCTAATTCTAATCCCGCAATATCTTCTACTTCCACATTAGGATTCACAGGTAGCCAGAAAACAACTTTAGCTTTGAGCAGTTGTTTAGCTGCAACTAAAGGAAAATCCACGGTGATTTCTGCATCTGGCATTTGGGTAGTTTTTCTCGGAAGTCCCAAAGCATCAGCAATCACATGGGCGCAGGTCAGGATATACTTTTGGGATAAGAAGCCAGCACCTATTACTTTGCCACTATTTGAATAAATTCTGACAACAGATAACTCAAACGGTGCGGTCATCAGATGACTCCCGTTTCCACTTCAGAGTAATTTCATAATTGACCTCACCATTACCAGAAGCCACAACTGCACCTAGTTGAGCGCTGATTTTAATGCCAAATTTGACTTCGACTTCATCTGCTGGCTGGTGAAGGCTACTCATTTTAGCAATGATTGCATTAGCTACAGGCTTGACGGTTGACAAAGCTGACTCGAAAGTCTGCGTAGCTTTTTCCACAACTTGATCTCGCAAACCAATGCGATCGTCAATTTGTGCAGGTTCATCAACTTCTATAAGGATGGATTCGCCACTTTCTAGAGGAAATTCTACTATGCGTTTCACAATAAACTTATTTTAAAAACATTCCATGTGCCAGTTTCAAGGGCGTAATGTAGATTACATGCATAAGTCTGAATATAATGCTACAATCCCCCAAGTGTAAATTAAGGCATTAGCCAAGATCAACTAGATTAAATATTGTCATTCTAAATTATAAAAAAAGTAGCAGCCTCTACTGAAATTAGGAATAAATCCGACTATCTCAGGCTGTCTTCACGAAATTCAAAAATAGCTCATGCACATTCTGATTTATTCCTATAACTATCATCCAGAGCCAATTGGAATTGCTCCCTTAATGACTGAACTAGCAGAAGGACTGGTGGAGCGAGGTCATGAAGTGCGGGTGATTACAGGAATGCCTAACTATCCTCAGCGCGAAATTTATGATGGATATCAGGGGAAGTGGTATGTTACTGAGCAAAAAAATGGTGTCACTATTCAGCGAAGTTACTTACGGATTAAGTCTAAACCAAATCTTGTGGATCGGCTCCTTTTGGAGTTGAGCTTTGTTTTTTCCAGCTTGCCACAAGCCCTCAAAGGCAGACGACCCGATGTCATTATATTAACAATTCCACCTCTGCTAGTTACGATGCCGGCAACCATACTTGGCTGGTTATACAACTGCCCAGTAGTGCTGAATGTGCAAGATATTTTACCAGAAGCTGCCGTGCGCGTCGGGCTGCTGGAAAATAAGAAGATGATCCAAGCGCTTGCAGTTCTAGAGAAATTTGCATATCGGACTGCACACACGATTAGCGTGATCACCGATGGGTTTAGTGAGAATTTAGTGAATAAGGGAGTACCTGTTAATAAAATTGTTTGTATTCCTAATTGGGTAAATGTAAATTTCATCCAACCCTTACCCGAGGAGAACAACTCTTGGAGAACAGCCCATCAACTGAATGGGAAGTTTGTGGTACTTTATTCGGGCAACATTGCTCTAACACAAGGTTTAGAGACAGTAATAGAAGCAGCAGTCCGCTTGCGTCAAATCAGAGAAATTGTCTTTGTCATCGTCGGTGAATCAAGAGCATTGCAAAGGTTGCAGAAATATTGTCTATTGAAAGGGGCGGATAATGTTTTGCTACTACCGTTGCAGCCGCGAGATAAACTACCCCAAATGCTCGCAGCAGCTGATGTGGGGTTAATTGTGCAAAAGCGCAATGTGATTTCATTCAATATGCCTTCCAAAATACCACTGCTGCTAGCGAGTGGTCGCCCAATTGTGGGTTCAGTCCCTGATACTGGCACTGCTGCTAAAGCAATTCAACTTAGTGGTGGTGGTATAGTTGTTGAGCCAGAATCACCCGATGCTTTAGCAGGTGCAGTGCAGGATTTATATAATAATCCAGCTCTAGGGAAGAAGCTAGGTAACAAAGGAAGACAGTTTGCTGTAGAAAACTATTCCTTGGAGCAAGCACTTGATCGATATGAAGGACTATTTTCTCATGTTGTTGCCAACCGAGCACCAAGTTTAAGTCTCTTGTCCAAATTGGATTCTCACAAATCTGTTGTGGATATTTGAAAATGGTAGGGCTACCACAAGTGAGCCAGTGCATTGGGCGGATTAAGAAACTTGAAGCAACTGGCGAACCCGCAAGGGTATTAACTAAATCTGCCACAATTAGCCTTCAAGCGGATAGATGGTTTATCAGTTTTGGGTTTGATGTAGAAATAACTGAATCAATCTCAGACAGCGTTGTCGGCGTTGACATTGGTGTTAAAAGTCTTGCCACATTCTCTACTGGTGAGGTAGTCTTAGGTGCAAAGTCCTATAAAAAGTACTCAGCCAACTTAAGTAGAATGCAGTGGTTTAACCGCCATCAAATCATCGATTCAAACAAGATGATCCGGCTTTGTAGATTGTGATTAAAAAACTATTTGTTCGGGCAGAACGACTCAAGAAAACTCAGCGTGACTTTGTGCAGTTAGTCCCCGATCTCACGGTTGAGGTGAAATCTAAAAGCGAGAGTCCTTCGGACACGCTTTGCGATCGCATCAAACCATTGGAAGATAAAATTAAACTATTCCTCGAACTTGGCTCTACGGTAGGTATTCTCATTGACCCTGACAAACTTTTAGTTACAGTTTATCGCCCTAATCAGGAACCTGTTATTTTGAAAGATAACCAGAAATTGACAATACCAGAGTTACTTCCAGGTTGGGAATTAGCTCTAGCAGAACTTTGGCCACCTGAATTTGAGTAACTCATCTACCTTAATTCAACCAGTTTGTAGAGTTGAGCAAATATTCGGTTTGCACCTATAAGCTGCCCAACTCAGTTTGATGCATTATCGAACAGCAAGATTTAAAGTCAGTCGTCAGAATAAAGCCAGAATAAGTCTTGTCTAACTTCTTCTAAGCCTTTTGGCGTGAGGCTTCGTCGCGTTTGTTGATTTCTGGCCAGTTCACTACATTCCACCAGTTATTTAAATAGTCAGCACGGCGATTTTGATATCTCAGGTAATAGGCGTGTTCCCACACATCATTACCCATAATTGGGTATGAGCCTTCGGTAATTGGGCTATCTTGATTTGGCGTACTGGTGATTTGTAATTGACCTTGAGGATTACGCACCAACCAAACCCAACCACTACCGAAGCGATCGCCTCCCGCTTGATTAAACTGTTTCTTAAATGCATCAAAACTACCAAAGCTTTGATTAATTTCTTGGGCAATTTCTCCTGTTGGTTGTCCACCACCTTCAGGACTCATAATTTGCCAAAAAATTGTATGGTTGAGATGACCACCGCCATTGTTACGTACCGTTGTCCGAATATCCTCAGGAACGCTATTTAAATCGCGCAGCATTGATTCCACACTGCTATTTTGCAGTTGCGGATATTTTTTTAAGGCATTGTTGAGGTTATTGACATAAGCTGCATGATGCTTATCATGATGTAGTTTCATGGTTTCTGCATCAATGGCTTTCTCTAGTGTGTTATGAGCATAAGGTAATGGCGGCAACTGGGCAGGATTTACACTTAGCTGGCTAGCAAGATTAGCCACAGGGCGTGTGTCTATTATGGGTGCAGTAGTTTGTATAGGAGTTGCTGTGGTGGTTGAGGGCGACTCTGCTATCTGTTGAGGTTGACAAGCCAATAGAGTAGATATTAGTAAAACGCCTGTGAAAAACCAAATAATTGGTTGCCATAAAAATGATTTCATCAACTATTTTTTCCTACTGAAGAGGGTGTTTTTTCATATTACATTTTCTTCAGGCAATTTGGGCATGGGGAATGGGGCATTGGGGAT